>NZ_VFTQ01000040.1:0-44353 GCF_006439475.1 Mesorhizobium sp. B2-8-9
CCACCGCGATCATCACCGGCGGCCCGTTCGGCTTCACCCGCAACCCGCTCTATGTCGGCTTGATGGGACTGCTTCTCGGGATCGGGCTGCTCTTTGACAGTTGGTGGGCCGTCATCGCGACCATCGCGAGCTTCCCCATCCTGCATTACGGCGTGGTGCTGCGCGAAGAGGCCTATCTGGAACGCAAGTTCGGCGAACCCTACCGCGCCTACAGGGCGGGCGTGCGCCGCTATCTTTGAGCATCAGTCCTTTGGCGCGTTGCTGTAGAGCGCCACGCCGACGCGGTCGTTGCGCCGCCATCGCACCAAAGCGCGATAGGCCGTATCGTCGGCCGGGACCTCGAGCAGAAAGCGGTCCGGGATCTCCACATTGGCGCCGACGCGCAATTCCGCGCCCTGCTCGTGCTGATTTCTGACCGAGCAGCCGATCCTGACGCCGGCGGCGATGATCGTGGCTTCCTTGAGCACGAATTCGCGCGCATGAAGACGGCGTTCGATCTCGGGAAAATTGGCCATATCCGGCGGGCTCCTCAGGCAAGGTCCTCCTAGCCATGGGGCAGCACGATAGCAGCGAGGCGTTTCCGTTCCGTTAGCGATCACTGAAACAGTGGTGTGCCGGCTTGATATGCCGGCCGGGTTCACGGATGGAGCGTTCACGCCCGGGCGTTCAGCCGGCGACAGTGACGCCGCTCGCGCGCAGCACCCAGCGGCGGCCGTCGCTGCGGAACTCGGTGAGCGACAGCGGCTCGATGTCGATCTTCCAGACCGAGGAAAGCGGCGCGCCGAGCACATGCGCCATGGCGGCGCGGATCGGCATGGCATGCGTCACCGCGACGGTGTGACCGCTTTCGCCGGCCAGCCGCTCCATCAGCGCAGCACCCCGCCGGGCGACAGCGGCGAGCGATTCGCCACCGTGGGGCGCGGCGCCGGGATCGGAAATCCAGGCCGCCATGCCTTCGGGATCCTCGGCCTGCACCTCTTCGAAACCTTTGCCGGCCCAGCGTGCGAAATCCTGCTCGGCAAGCAGCGGCTCGATCGCCGCGTCAAGGCCGAGCGCCTCGGCCGTCCGCCGCGCGGCCAGCGCCGGACTTATCAAGACACGGTCGGCGCGACGCAGCGAAGCGGCCAGCGCGCCGGCGCGATCGAGGGCGCGCGGCTCCGGCGGCTCATCGTTCGGAAAGCGGCCCTTGCGCGTGCCGGCCGTCGCTCCGCTTGCGATCATCGTCAGGCGGACAAGCATGAAAAACTCCGTGGCCCAGCGAAAAACAGGCCTCACGAAGCCGTGCCGCCATTACATGTCGTTGACAGGCGAACGAAGTGCTGACAAGTGTCTTAGTGCTATACGGGATTGGAAGCCGGTGCGAGTCCGGCACGGTCGCGCCACTGTGATCGGCACCAGCCGAAAGTCAGGCCTTATTCCGCAGCATCGTTCGATCAACGGGACGCAGTATCCCAAGGGAGGTCAATATGTCCGACACCACCTTCGCCCCCAGCTACGGCCCGGTTGCGATTCCGGTCCGCGAGCTTCTGCCCTGGGCCATCCTCGGCGGACTGCTTTTGATGCTGGCGATCTATTTCGTGGGCGCGGAAGAAGGCGCCACCTCGCTGATCCGCGGCACCTATGTGCACGAATTCGTGCATGACGGCCGCCACTTGCTCGGCTTCCCCTGCCACTAAAGCGGTTCAGCATCGCTGAACCCGCTTTCGATTCTGATCCAACGCAATTCCGGACGGAAAACCGCTACGCACTTTTCCTGGAATTGCTTGGTTGGCTTAACGCAATTCCGGACGGAAAACCGCTACGCACTTTTCCTGGAATTGCTTGGTTGGCTTAACGCAATTCCGGACGGAAAACCGCTACGCACTTTTCCTGGAATTGCTTGGAGGGATTGGTGACATGGTTGGAAAACTTTTGCTGCGCGGCATGCTTGTCGGGCTGGTCGCCGGGATTCTGGCGTTCGCCTTCGCCCGCGTCTATGGCGAGCCGCAGGTCGACAAGGCGATCGCCTTCGAGGAACAGCAGGCCCAGGCCGCCGGCGAGGCGCCGGAGCCCGAGATGGTCAGCCGCGCCACGCAGGCCGGCATCGGCCTGGCGACCGGCGTGCTGATCTATGGCGCCGCGCTTGGCGGGCTGTTTTCGCTGGTCTTCGCCTACGCCTATGGCCGGCTAGGCTCGCTCGGACCGCGCGGCACCTCGGCGCTGCTGGCGTTGCTCGGCTTCCTGGCCGTGATCGTGGTGCCCGGCCTCAAATATCCGGCCAACCCGCCCGCGGTGGGCAACGCCGAGACCATCGGCTACCGCACCGAGTTGTTCTTCATCATGATCGTCGTCTCGATCGCGGCTATAGTAGCGGCGGTCGGCCTGGCGCAGCGGCTGTGGAACCGGCTCGGCGCCTGGAACGCCTCGATCGTCGCGGGCCTCGCCTTCCTCGTCGTCTTCGCTTTGGTGAAGGCGGCGCTGCCCGACATCAACGAGGTGCCGGAGAACTTCTCGGCGACGGTGCTGTGGCAATTCCGCGTCGCCTCGCTCGGCATCCAGTTGGTGCTGTGGACCGTCGTCGGGCTCGGCTTCGGCGCGGTTGCCGAACGCGTGGTCGCGGTGCGCGACCAGCGCAGCCCGGCACGCCGCTACGCCTGAAACCGATGCGTTGGCCGCCACGGTTCTGCGCCCTGGCGGCCAAAGCGGCTCAACGGTCGGTACGACCGCAGAGCCACTTTGGTCTTTCGTTTTCTCGCAATTCCGGACGGAAAACCGCCGCACCCTTTTCCTGGAATTGCTCGGTTGCGGCGCTGCTCGCATTTCTGGCCGCCACATCCGCGCAGGCGCATGGCGGATCCTCGGCCCCGCCTCCTCCCGGCATCCAGATCCCCAGCCTGACCCACGGCCAGATGGCCGTCATCGCGCGCTATCGCGGCGAGATCCTCGACCTCGCCCAGCGCCAGACCGCGACCGACCCGACCTTCCGGCGGCTCTACAATCACGGCAATCTGCAATTCACTTATTGCCTCTGGGGCCTGATGCCGGGCAGCCTCGGCGACGAGGAAAGCCCGTTCAACGAATGCAGCCACGCCTATCTCGCCGCCGCCAAGGCGCTGCTCGCCCATATGGCGATGATGCCCGCGGCCCGGCGCGAGGCGAAGACGCTGATCTCGGACATCGATGCCGAGATGGTGCGTAGCGGCGCGTCGTGGATCCTGTGCCAGTACAGCGGCGAGGCCTTCAGCACCGGCGCGGTCGTCGAGCCACGATGGCGCGACATCTTCTTCCACTTGCCGAGCCTTGCGGTGATCCTCGCTATGGTGGCGGCGCTCGGCGCCGCCGCATGGTCGATTTTCCGTTCACCCGCTCCGCGAGCCGGCGCTGCTTAGAACGGTTCAGCGTTTCACGGAATCACCGAACCGCTCCCGGTCTTGCGTGCGATCGTTTTCAGGAAAGCCTGAACGCGCAACCATGTCAGCTCGGCTGCGGACGCATCGTAATCCGGCAGCGCTTGATCGGTGTAGAAATGGCCGATCCCCGGATAGGTGAAAATTTCTGCCCTGACGTGGCAGCGCTTCGCCGACGCCGACCAGTCGGCAACTTGTTCTGGCTGAGCAAATGCATCTGGGTCGGCGACGTGGACCGCGACCGGGACGTGTCGGCGAACATTGCTGGGAATATCAGCAAGGCCATGCAGCAGCACAATGCCGGCGGCAGCGACTCGTTCTGACCAAACGGCACTGATCACGCCAGCTCCCATGGAATGGCCAGCGAGCACCGCGTCTGGAGAAGTCTGGAGGAGCGCCACCCTGGCGCGGTCGCAGATGGTTTCCCACCCAACATGGCTCATCAAGTCAAGCCCGTCGTCGACCGATGCCGCAGTCAGCCCTGCGTAGAGGTCCGGCGTCACAACATCGTACCCCGTGTTTCGCATGCGCTCAGCAGCTTGATGCTCCACCGCCCGAAGGCCCAGCGCCGAGTGAAAGAGTACAATAGCAGCCATCCGCTTTCCCTTCGGCGTCGCCTGGCCGATCGCGTTGAGCTCGGGCAATGATCGTCTTTTATCCGGCTTATCGAACCCCCACCACCAGCCATGCCCTTTCCGAAGCCTGCGCCGTCACCCCATCATCCATGCGCGCGCTCGTGATGGTGACCTTGCGGTTCGGCCATGGCGAAGGGCAAATCCTCGGTGTCGGGACCGGCCGCCAGTTGCAGCCTGGCGCTGAATTCATGCGGTTCGGTCGGCGCGACCAGGCTCTGCAGATAATGATGGTCGCCGCCGACCGGAGACAGCGGCAGGCTTTCGACCGCACCGTCCGCCCTTTCAATAGCGACGTTCGCCCGCAGGCCCTCGGCGTGACGCGACAGGCGCAGCCGCATGCGCTCGCCCTGCGGCGTGTCGACGATTTCGAGCAGCCCGCTGGCTAGCTTGCCGTCGACAAGGAACGGATCCGGCGCATGATGGTGGCCGGCCTCCGTCTCCACTCGGCAAAGTGCACCGTGGCGACGTCGAGCGCCGGGATGTGCGCGAAGAGCTCGGCCTTGAGCGATGCGGCGATGTTGTTCGCGGCGGCAAGCAACAGGCCGTCATTGACCGCGATCGTAACGTCGACATGCAGCTTGTGGCCGAGCCAACGGGCCTTGACGTCGGCTACCTTTTCGATCCCGGCGACATGGTCGGCAGCATGGTGAATCTGGTCAACCAGGCCGGGCTCGACGCCGTCCAGCATGCGGGTCAGCACCGAGCGCGCCGATTGCCAGACGATAGCGAAAATGGTGACGGTGATGAACAGGCCGATGATTGGATCGGCGAGCGGAAGACCGAGCCAGACGCCGGCCGCGCCGGCAACGACGGCAAGGCTGGTGAGGCCGTCGGTGCGGGCGTGATAGCCGTCGGCAACCAGCGCCGCGCTGTTGATCTGGCGACCGACGCGGATGCGAAAAACCGCCACCGCTTCATTGCCGAGGAAACCGATGATGCCGGCGACGGCCAACCAGCCAAGGAAATGCACCGGCTGCGGGTTGAACAGGCGATTGATCGCCTCGTATCCGGCCACCAGCGCGCTGGCCAGGATGATGAGCACGATGATGATGCCAGCGAGATCCTCGACCCGGCCGAGGCCGTAGGTGAAGGTCCTGGTCGGTTTGCGGCGCACGAGCACAAAAGCGATCCAAAGCGGGATGGCGGTGGTCGCGTCGGCGACGTTGTGGATGGTGTCGGCAAGCAGGGCCACGCTGCCCGAGAGCATCACGACGACGATCTGCAGCGCGGCCGTGACCGCGAGGATCACGAACGACCACTTGATCGCCCAGATGCCGCGGTCTGTGGTGGCGATGGTCGCGTCGATCACGCCATGAGTATGGCCATGCGGCCCATGGTGGTCGTGGCCGTGGCCGCCATGATGTCCGTGCGCACCGAAGCCGAACCAGTCGAGCGCTTTTTCCCACATCGCCGCCTCACAGATATTTGGTGAGCTGCTTCAGCTCTTTGAGCGTGTCCCTGGTCGGTTCGCCGCCTTCGACAAGGCAATGCTCCATATGGTCGTAAATCAGCTCGCGCTTGGCATTGCCGACCGCGCTTTCGACGGCATGGAGCTGTTGCGCGAGGTCAAGGCAGGACCGGCCCTGCTCGAACATGGTGAGCACGGCGGCGAGATGGCCATGCGCTCGCTTGAGCCGGGCGATGATATCAGGACGGGAGCTGTGTATCGTCATGGCAATATCCTATCCCCCAGGGTAGGATATTGCCAACAGACAATACGCCTCGAACTCTCGAGGTTAGCCCGCGGCAGGGCTGGACTCGCCGCCCAGCCGAGCGTGCCCGCTGGCAGATGCTCGCCGACGCAGCAGGTCCTTGGCCCGCGGGGCAGTCTCTGCCGCGAAATCCCGATTTCATGTGATCAACCGGCTGCGGCGAGCGGCAGCCCCCCGGGGCAACCAAATGCTTGGTTTGCCGTTTATTTTAGCGGCTGCCGCCACCTACCGTGGGGCCAGGCGGCTCTGGCGGCCAGAGACCGCGCGAAAAGGAGGCCGCAATGACACGGCCCGCAGTGGAGATAGGCGACCGGGTGGCTGTCATCGCCACCGTGATCGAGCGCATCAAGGACCGCGTGATGCTGAAGCTCGACGGCGATGGTCATAATTATTCGATGGCCGAGCCCAATGCCAAGCCAGGCGACAAGCTCAGACTCGAAGGCGACGTCGTGCATGTCGACGAGGATCTCGGACGCACGACCGTGCAGGTGCTGGGACGCGTGACGGTCGACACCAACTCGGTCGAAATGGTGACGAGGCGTTGCGACCTCGACCATATCGGCTCGAACGTGCCCGGCCACCCTCGCCCGCGCACCCCGCCGAGACCACACGGGTAAAACCGGTAGCAGAGGCGCGATCCTCCTCGCCGTGAAGCGGTGGCCTGCCTTAGTGACGCTTGAAATACTGCACCTCGCGTTCGTGCTTTTCTGCCGCTTCGCGGGACTTGAAGGTGCCCAGGTTGCGGCGCTTGCCGGTTCTGGGATCGACTTTGCGCGAATAGAGCCGGTATTCACCGGATTTCAGCTTGCGGATCATGGCGGTCTCCTTGTGAACCAGGACTCTAATCCGCCTGGGGCCCTCGCGGTTCCGAGCAGGGCCTTGCCGCCCAGTCACGGCCCGCCGGCAAAAAAAGCGCTGCTGTCGGTGAACCATTTCACGGACGCAAACGACCCAATGTCGGAAGCGACACCGTAACGACACGATTGAGTCGGATTATTTGTATTCAAATGACTTTCGCGACGTTATGCCGATGTCGCTGAAGTGCCGGATCTGAGGAGGGTGAGATGGTTACGGCGAAGCTTCACGGCGTTGAACTCGTCAGGGGCCAGAAGTGGACGGTGCGCGTCACCGCCTACGGCACAACGCTCATCTTTCCATTCGAAGCCGAGCAATATGCGCGCTCCTATGCCGATGGCCAGGCCTTCCGCCTCGGCGTCGAGGTTGTCGAACTGAAGGATTGCGCCTGAGGGGCCGAGCCGGCCATCGCTGAATGGCCTCAAGACCCGCACAGCTATAGAATAGGCGCATGTCGGCTTTCGACTCGGCAAAGCAATGGGCGCGAGGGATCCAGCGCGATGTGATGGCGCTGTGGATTGCGGCCCGCGATCCGCGTGTCCCCTGGTATGCAAAAGCCACAGCGGGTGCGGTCGCGGCCTATGCGCTGAGCCCCGTCGATCTTATCCCGGACTTCATCCCCATAATCGGCTACCTGGACGACTTGGTGATCGTGCCTGTCGGCATCATGCTGGCGGTCAAGCTGGTCCCGGCCGATCTGATGCAGGAATTCCGCGAAGAGGCGGTGAGACGCGAGAAGCCGGTGAGCAAGGCCGGGCTCGCCTTCATGATCGCGCTCTGGGTGCTGGCGGCGCTGGCGCTCACTTGGCTGTTCTGGCCAAAGCCAGCCTGAATGCTTCGGGGCCCGACCAGACGGCGTCGATTGCATTGGCCTGGCGCGGCCATCTTTAGATTAGCGACATCTTGTATTTGTTGTAAATCAGGGTCATGCTTTTGGCGCGCGCGAAACCACATGCGCAGTGTGTAGGCTCAAAAGGTCAAGCGTGATGCAATTCGCAGTTTGCTACGACCACAGCGGGTTCGATCTGGCGCGGTCGATCCTCTTCGATGTCACGGCGTTCTTTGCGCTGATGGCGCCATTGGCGATCGCGCGACTGATCGAGATATCCCGACAGGACGCCGTCCGGCTACAGCCCGCCTGAAGCCTGAAAGGCACGGAATTCCTAATCGTCGAGGGCGACCTTTCGGGTCGGCAAGTCGCCGAGCAATGCCGAACAGTCGATCACCTCCTGGAAGTGAGCCTGCGGATCGAGCACGAGCCATGAAGCGTGGGTGCGAAGATCCTTCAGCCTGGCATTCTTTTGCGCACGCGCCAGGCGCTCCGCCTCGGAAGCCTGAAAAGGGCTTTCGGCCTTGTGATGGTGAGGAGTCCTCGACATCGCGGCGGAAAACGCGCCGACTCCCCTTTTCGTTCCGCGAAAGCGGATGACCCTCTGCGCATTGCAATGACCCGTGGGGCCAAGGCTGCCAGTTGCTCCCGATGCGACAAACGAGCGGAAAGTGCCGGACCGGCGGTTGGGGTAGCCCGGCTTGCCTTGGCGGTAAAAGAGTACGGCTCTTTGACTGGCAAGCCGGGCTGAAGCGCCGACCTTTGGGTTTCCTTGGGGGGAGCCGGCGCAGGGATAGAGTGTCGGTTTCCCGCTGCGCCCGCAATTGTTGCTGAGGTCCTACGCGCCGGCGCAATGGTCCGACCGGTTGGAAGCCGCGGTGCCGCAATTCCAAGGCTGAAAACCGCGCAGACCTTCCTGGAATTGCTTCAGGCGCCCGAGCGCTCAAACTCGTGTAAGACGGCCGTCTTCTTGAAGCGCTCTTTTGACGAAAAGCTCGGCGTGTTGCGCCCATTCCGCTTCCGCGACGTCATTCTCGCGAACGGACTGCCTGAAAGCTTCCCGCAGCGCCTCGAGCTCAAAAATCGACAACCGCTGGTTTCTTTTTTGCTTTTTTTCGCCGACGTCCATACTGCGTTGCCAACAGCGTGATGAAGCCCATTGTATATGCGGCGGTTGTTCGACCCATCAACAGCTTGATCCTGACTTCTTTTGGGGGCAAATTTTTGCCGCGACGTCCGCAGTTCATGTCGGGAAAGAGGGCCAGCCCGCCGATATGGACGGTTGCAAGCCGGGCCGCCCGCGAGAGGTCGCCGCTATATGTCTACATCCACAACGATCGATGAAGAAACCGCACCAGGCCAAGGCATCAGCGGTGTGGCGCTTTATCCCGCGGGGCATATGCCGTTGGTCCGGAGCCGGGGCTTGATTGGTGGTTGCGGCATTGCAAAAGAACCCGCGATTTCAGGTGGCAGCCGGCCCGCGTCTCCTCCGTCAACAGGAATGGCGCTGGCTTTGCCGCCCGGCGGAGCAAGCAGCCTCCTTGCTTGCGAATCAAAGCCCGCCCGTCGGCGTGCGCCCAAACCTGCTCTGCCATTAACCTTTCCCACGGGCACGGACCAAGGTCGGTGTCGCAATTGCCTCCCCTCACCTATACTGTCGCGGACGGGTGGGTGAATGGTGCCGATGTTTGGGAGGTATTTAACACGACCTGCACGAATCTGGAGCGGGCTCTCTCTGGCCTGGCAGTTCGTGATCGCGGGCGGTATCGGCCTTCTGGCGGTGATGCTCGTGGTCGGGCTGTGGGTGACATCGCAGATCCGTGACGGGGTCCTGCACAATTCCGCCGCCACCACCGCGCTCTATGTCGACAGCGTGATCGCACCCTTGCTGCCCGACATGCGCAAGAGCCAGGAACTCGACGACACCGTCAAGCGCGCGCTGGACGAGACGCTGGGCCAGGGCGCGCTCGGGAAAAGGCTGGTCTCGTTCAAGCTGTGGCGGCGCGACGGAACGATCCTCTACTCCAAGGATGCCAGCCTGATCGGCAAGCAGATCAGGCCCAACGCCAACCTCATCGCCGCTTTCGCCGGCAACGTCATGGTCAAATACAACAGGCTCGAGGACGAGGAAGACGACAAGGAGCGGTCGATGGGCGTTCCGCTGCTCGAAATCTACAACCCGGTGCGCGAGCCGTGGTCCGGCGAGGTCGTGGCTGTCAGCGAATTCTACGAATTATCCGGCGACTTCGAGGAATCGCTCCACTCAGCTCTGCTGTGGACATGGCTGGTGGTGGCGGCCGCCACCGCCGCGGCGCTTGCCCTGCTCTCCGGCATCGTTTTCCGCGGCAGCCGCACCATCGTCACTCAACAGGCTGCGCTCGAGGCCAAGGTTTCCGAATTGCAGACGGCCCTAGCGCAGAACTCGTCGCTGCGCCAGCGCGTCCAACGCGCCTCGCGCCGCGCCACAGCGATCAACGAGCGGTATCTGAGGCGCATCGGCGCCGACCTGCATGACGGACCGGCGCAACTGGTGGCGCTTGCCGCGCTGAGGATGGACAGCCCGGCGCTGGTCGACCCGGCCACGTCGAGCACGCTGCGCGAAGCCGAGATCGCCGGCATACACAAGACGCTCGGCGAAGCGATGCGCGAGATACGCGGCATCTGCAACGGGCTGGTGCTGCCGCAGATCGAGGCGCAGGCCATCGCTGACATTTTGCGGCTGGCGGTAGCCGAGCATGAGCGCCGCACCAGCACCAAAGTGTTGCTAACCTTGCCTGAGCGCTTGCCGGAACTCGGCACCTCGGAAAAGATAAGCGTCTATCGCTTCGTGCAGGAAGGCCTGAACAACGCCTTCCGGCATGGCAAGGGCAAGGGCCAGCAGGTCAGAGCCACGACGAAAGGCGGCAAGCTTTTGGTCGAGGTGATGGATTCCGGTCCCGGCTTTGACCCGGCCCGAAGCGAGGGCCTTGGGCTTGCGGGTCTCAGGGAACGCATCGAAAGCATAGGCGGGCAGTTCGAGACGCTGTCCGGCCCGGAAGGGACAAGACTGGTGATTGCCTTGTCTGTCGAGGAGCAACCGTGAGCACATCCATCCGCATCGCAATAGTGGACGACCACCCCCTGTTTCGCGAGGGCGTGGCGCGCAGCCTCGGCGAAATCGGCGGCTTCGAGCTTGTCGGCGAAGGCGCCAGCGCCGAGGACGCCGAAAGGCTGGCGCGCGCCAGCACGCCCGATATTCTCCTGCTCGACATCAGCATGCCGGGCGGCGGTCTCAACGCGCTCGCCAGTATCCTTTCAGCGATGCCCGAACAGAAGATCGTCATGCTCACGGTATCGGAAACCAATGCCGATGTCGCCCAGGCGCTGAAGGCCGGCGCGCGCGGCTATGTACTGAAAGGCGTGGGCTCCAAGGCGCTGGCCGAGATCCTGCGCGATGTCGCCAACGGCCAGAGCTACGTATCGCCGAGCCTTTCGGCCAGGCTGCTCTCCGACCTTTTGCAGCCCACCGGCAGCAAGCCCGATCCGCTCAGTCAGCTCACCGGCCGCGAGGCCGAGATCCTGAAACTGGTCGCCGAAGGGCTGAGCAACAAGGAGGTAGCCGCCCGGCTGTCGCTGCAGGAGAAGACGGTCAAGCATCACATGACCAGGGTGCTCGCCAAGCTCAACGTGCGCAACCGCACCGAGGCGGCGCTGCTGATGCATGAGGCGAGGGAAAGGCACTAAGGTACTGGGGAATTTAAGAATTGAGGAATTGAGGAATCGGGGGAACTGGATAAGAGAGGACTCTTCAGTTCTTCAGTTCTTCAGTTCTTCAGTTCTTCAGTTCTTCAGTTCTTCAATTCCCCAGTTCTTCAACTCTCAACGCTCACAAGTTCAGCAGGCGCGACAGGTCCTCCTCCGTCGCCTGCCGTTCGATGATGGTGCGGCCTTGCGCATCCGTCATCTCGAAACGGCCGTTCTGGACCTGCTCCTTCATACCGTTGCGATGAATGACGGTGACCTTATCGCCGTCGATCGAAAGCGTGTCGCCGGTCGCGGCATTGGTGTAGCTATTCTTGCCGCCGGGATTGGTGTTGCCCTTGCCGCTGTTGTTGCCCGGCCCGGCATTGGGGTTGCTCGCGCCGGCATTGCTATTGCCGTTGTCGCCCTGGCCATTGCTGTTGCCGTTGTCGCCACTATTGCCGGAATTCGAGCCGCCGGCGGAACCCGAATTGCCGCCACTGCCATTGCCGCCGTTCCCGCCTCCATTGCCATTGCCGTTGCCGGCATAGGCCGTGGCGGCGACGATCCCGGGCACGCCACCAAAGGTGACATGCCATGGCGCAAGCACCAGCGCCAGCGCGCTCGAAGCGCGCAGGAAAAACCAGACCATCCTGAATGACCTGGTCGCCTTCATGGCCTAGTTGGGCGCGATCAAAGGCGCAACGGCGCCGTCGTCGTTTTCGCCCTGATCATCATTGTCATCACCCTGATCGTCGGCGGTTTCGCCATGATCATGTTCGCCGTGGTCGTCGCCATCGCCATCATGGTCGCCACCCTGGCCATCATGGTCGCCGCCGTCATGGTCGGCGCCGTCATGGCCGCCGTCGCCACCACCGTCATGGCCGCCATCGCCGCCACCGTCATGGCCGCCATCGCCGCCACCGTCATGGCCGCCATCGCCGCCACCACCATGGCCACCTTCGCCACCGCCACCTTCGCCCTCTGCGTAAGCCGCTGACGGGACCAGCTTGGCGCCGTCGAGCGCCAGGTGATAGGGCGCCACGGTCAGCGCCAGTGCGGTCGAAGCGCGCAAGGCGAACCAGACGAGCTTTCCGAAGGGAAGGTTTTGCATCTTTTCTCCTCGTTCCGGTTCCGCCTCGGCATGCCGAAATTCCGCTCGCGGCATGCCGAGGCGGAACCGGTGTGTTGATCCGGCGAGAATTCACATTCCGGCGGGGCGACGAAAGCGGCCCACGACCCTTGCCCCCACCCGTCGGACCATTTCGGGCGCCATAGCTGACCAATGTCGCAACGGACAGGCTTTGCCGGCGCAAAAAATTACCCCCGCACGAAGGCGGGGGCAAGGTGAGTAGCCAAGTTCCATCGCAAGACGATCAGGACCGCAGAGACGAAGCAAAAGGTGGCAACCTGATTTTGCAGCGCTGACCTTCGGTCCCTTAAGATCTAATCCGGATAAAACCTCACTCCCACAAACTCTGTCTCACAAATTCTTCAGGCGATTGAGATCGGCCATGGTGGCCCTGCGGTCGACGATGGTGCGTCCGTACTTGTCTTCCATCCTGAACCGGCCGTTCTCGATCGTTTCCTTCATTCCATTGCGGTGCGTGACCTGGATGCTGCTGCTGGTGGCCTCGACCTTGTCGCCGGTAACGGCGTTCACATGACTATCGACATCCGCGGTGCCTGCCGCGCTGCTGCTCGCGCCGTTATTGCTCTTGCCGTTGTTGCTGCCGCTATTGCTGTTTCCGTTGTTGCCGCCGCTATTGCCGTTTCCACTGTTGCCGCCGCTATTGCCGCCACCGTTCCCGCTGTTGCCGCCGCCGCTTCCGTTTCCACCACCGCTGCCGCCATGACCACCGCCGCCTTTGTCGGCATAGGCCTTGGTCACGACGAGACCATCGACGGAGAGACTGACAGGCGCGACGACAAGCGCCAACGCAGCCAGCGCTGGCAAGACTAGCCTGCAGCCCCCGCGCGATGCGCGCATTCGGTTCTCCCCATGCCAGCCTTTCAGCCCGTCGGCCGAACTACCCCACCGGCAATATCGCAGCATAAGCATCCCCAATCAGCAGTGCATAAGGAAGTGGCCCACGACCCATGTCTTGTCCACTCGGACCTATTGCAATTTTGTTATAGGACTTAGGTCTTATTTCAACCACCGGATGCGGTCGGATGTTGCCGCCACGGGGGGTGTTTTTCCAAAGCCGACCAATCCCTTAACGAGCTGCGGGTGTCGAAGCGGTTCACCGTTTCACGGAAACGGCAAACCATCGCACGTCCTTGTTTCGAAGCAGCTCAGGATGGATTACCGCTGCGAGGCGCCGAGCCTGCCGTTTCGCGCATTTTCCGGGATTGCCCCGGTCCGAAAGATGGATTCAGGCCGGCAAAGGCACCGGCCGCCGCGCCGCGACCGCGGTGCCGAAGGCGGCGGCAATGACGGCGGCGACGCCCGCGCATTGCAAAAGGTTGAGCTTCTCATGCAGAAACAGGAAGCCGGTCAGCGCGCCGCCCGCTGGCTCCAGGCAAACCAGCATGCCGTAGACCTTGGCCGGCATGCGCGCCAGCACCAGCATTTCCAGATAGAAGGGCAGCGCGCTGGAGAACAGGCCGACCACGGCCGCGCCCGCCATGATGTGCGGGTCGGCGAGATAGGGTTGAGCGGCGCTGAAGCCGAAAGGCAGCGCCAGCACAGCGGCGATCGCCATGCCATAGGCGGAGGTGCGCACGCCGAGCTCGGCGCCGGCCTTCTGCGCGAAGATGATGTAGAGCCCCCAGCAGGCGCCCGCTGCGAGCGCCAGCACCACCCCCAGCGGATCGAGCCCGCTTCTGGCATCGGCAAAGGGCGAGAGCAACACGATGCCGATTATCGCAAGCGCCACCCAGACGAGGTCGAGCATGCGCCGGGAGCCGAGCATAGCGACGAACAGCGGCCCGGTGAATTCGAGCGCCACGCAGATGCCGAGCGGAATGCGCTGGAGCGCTGCGTAGAACAGCATGTTCATGGCACAGACCGTGATGCCGTAGGCGGCGAGCCAAGGCAGGGTTTTCCGCGAGGGCAGCACCTTCCAGGGCCTCAGCACCGCAGCCAGCATCAGCGCGCCGATGGCGAGCCTCAGCATGGTCGTGCCTTCCGAGCCCAGCACCGGGAACAGCCCCTTGGCAAAGGCGGCGCCGACCTGAACGGACAGGATGGCGCCGAGCAGCCCCAGAACGGGCATTGCGCCGACATGGGTTTCCGGCTTCGCGGTCTGCGTCGAGGTCAATCCTGGCTCCATCCCTGGTTCGGGAATGGAGATAGGGCGCGGGCACCGCGCTGTCGTGAGGCAGTACGGGGCGGATGGTGGGACAAGAGAGTGAGGTTTACGCCTTCGTCATCCTGGCGCGGAGCAAGGAGCGAAGCGACGCGCGCAGGGTCATGCCATGGCGCTAACGCGTTGCAACGCGTACGGAATTCTGGACCGCCGCGCGAAGGTAACGCCGTGAATCCTGGGGTCAAGCCGAGGATGACGAAGCGTAAGCGCAGGCCCCACTCGGCCGCTGCGCGGCCACCTCTCCCCCGCGTTTGGCGAGGGAGAGAAATGCGCCGGCGTTATCCCGCCATGGCGAGCGGCGCGGCGCTCTTGTTGGGGATCTGGATGTCGATCTCCAGCGTCGACATGGTCGCGCCGCGGTCCATCGAGACCTGGAGGTAGTCCTGGTCGATCTGCACATGCTTGGCGATGACCGCCATGATCTCCTCGCGCAGGATGGAGACGAGATCCGGCTGGCCGCGGCTCTGGCGCTCATAGGCGAGCAGCAGCTGCAGCCGCTCGCGCGCCACCGGCGCGCTGGTGCGCCGCTTGAAGAGATCGAGGATGCTCATGCGGCCCTCCTTCCGAGAAGCCGGTCGAGGAAGCCCTTACGTTCGAAGGGGACGACCACCGGCAGGTCCTCGCCTTCCAGGCGTCTTGCCGCTTCGAGGTAAGCCTTTGCGGCACCATTGAGCGGTTCCGAGAGCGTGACGGGCGAACCGAGATTAGAGGCCCGCAGCACATCCTGGCTTTCCGGGATGATGCCGAGTAGCGGCGTCGAGAGGATCTCCAGCACGTCGTCGATCGACAGCATCTCGCCGCGCGCGGCGCGCGCCGCGTCATAGCGCGTGACCAGCACGTGTTTTTGCACCAGCTCGCCCTGCTCGGCCTTCATGGTGCGAGCGTCGAGCAGGCCGATGATGCGGTCGGAGTCGCGCACCGACGAGACTTCCGGATTGGTGACGATGACCGCCTCGTCGGCGAAGCGCATGGCGAGCTGGGCGCCGCGCTCGATGCCGGCCGGGCTGTCGCAGAAGACATAGTCGAATACCGATCGCAGCCGGGCGATGACTTCCGCCACACCCTCCTCGGTCAGCGCGTCCTTGTCGCGCGTCTGCGAGGCGGGCAACAGGTAGAGAGTCTCCAGCCGCTTGTCGCGGATCAGCGCCTGCGAAAGCTTCGCCGTCCCCTGGATAACGTTGACGAGGTCGAACACCACGCGGCGCTCGGCGCCCATGATGAGGTCGAGGTTTCTCAGGCCGACGTCGAAATCGACCAGCGCCACCTTCTTGCCTGTCCTGGCCACGGCGGCGCCGAGCGCGGCCGTCGAGGTTGTCTTGCCGACGCCCCCCTTGCCCGATGTGACCACGACTACCTTGCCCATATATCCAGCCTCCATTGGCGGTTTTTATTCTCTGGCCGTGCCAGGCACGGCGGGATCTTTCGCTTTTGGTGCACATCGTTCTCCCAAGACCGCTGCAACTGGGGGCGACATGCACTGATAACCTTCGCACGCGAAACCGGTCCGAAGCTTGCGGCCAAGAACTCAGCCGAGCGGCACCACGCACAACGCATCATTGTCGAGGAAGGCCTGCACGGCCTTGCCGCGCGACACCCCTTCCATCTCCTCGGCCGTGGTGTACCAGCCGTCGACGGCGAGCAGCTCGGCCTCGTTCTTGCGGCAGAAAATGCGCGCCGAAATATTGCCTTCCGAGCCGGCGATCGCCCGGCCGCGCAACGTGCCATAGACATGGATCGAACCGCCGGCGACGATTTCCGAGCCGGACGCGACCGAGCCCAGCACGATCACGTCGCCATGCGGATGGAAGACCGACTGCCCGGAGCGGATCGGCGCCTTGATCATCAGCGTGCCGGCGGCAGGCGCCGGCACGGCGCCCTGCCCTGGCTTTTCCGGTTCGGTCTGGGCCGGCTCGATCCTGACCGCTTCCAGCCTCGCCAGTTCGGGATCCACCGGCTCATCGCCGGTCGCCTGCAGAACCTCGGCAGGCGCCGCCGCCTGGATCGTTTCCCGGATCACCTCGTCCCGCTCCCCAGCGACGGCCATTTCCAGCTCTTCCGCCCGCGCCTTGCGCGCGGCCCGGCCCAGCAGCCCCTCGGCGGTCGCCTCCTTGGCGCCGGCCAAGAGCGGCGGCAATTCAGACCCGAGCTCGGCGCCTTCGAGCTCGATGGCATAGACGCGGATGCCGCGCGAGCCGAGCACGCCGACAAGTGCTGCGATCTCCTCCGGCCCCGGTTGCAAGGTGTTCAAATCCAGCACCACCGGGCGGCCGTTGAAATAGCCGGGCGAATTGGCGATCCAGTGATCCAACCCCTCCAGCCAGTCGGCGATCGGCGCTTCCGGCGTCAGCGTGAAAGCGACGAAGGAACGGGCACGAAAACGGATCGATTTGTTGTGCAAAGGGGCGGCGAAGGTCACGACCGGGCGAATCCTTACTCAATGGTTAAAGGGTGCCGGGCTAATGGTTAACAAAAGGTTAATTTTGGGGATTGGAGCCGTTAATAGCTGACGCGGCTAACTGCTGTGGCCGGGCGGTCACAAGACCAGCCGCCGCCCCGCAATTCGCCGAAGATCGAGGCTCCGACGAGCCAGGCGTGTGAAGCGCCTAATATACGAAGCGACGCGCGCGGACCATCTTCTTGCCCGGAACTTTCCACTCTCTTCAGGGAGGAGACGGGCATGGGCATTGATCGGCTAGACAGCAAGCGAGCAGGCAAGACAGGTGCCGCAATGGCAGTCCTGATGGTGCTTGCAGGATGCATGACGCACCAGCCGAGCGGAATAGACGCATACCAGACGAGCAGCACAGACCAATGGCTGACGACGTCAGATGCGGACAAGGTCGTCAGCGCGATGAGCGCCAAGGGAATGATGCCGGCGACCATCGACTGCCGGTTCGACAACACCGCGCCAGGCCAGGTGGCCTACCGCTCGAAATTCACCTGGAAGCAGGCGCCTGCCAACACGCGCTACCACTGGGAAGTCGGCGACCCGACCTACCTCGCAAGCAAGGACGTCGCATCCAACAGGGCGGGTCTGAGGCGGGTGTTCGCGAAGACCGCGCGGGACCCGGCGACGGGACAGAAAGTCGGCTGCTCGATCTGGGCGAGCAGCAGCTAGAGAAGCGAATTGCCGATCGGCGATCGAACCTCTGCACAAATCGCGGTCGGCAGCTCAACGGCTCTCATTTGCAGCGGTTTGGCTGGCCAGACAGGAAACAAAGGCGCACGATACGATCTCGCTGGTGCGGCGAGGACAGTCCGGCTTGATCTCTTGCTGAGTAGGGTCGGGCTGTCCAGGAGCCTCTCCTTGGTCTTGCATGCGAGCGGGGCCTTTGCTTGCGGCTGGTTTCCCGCCGACTGCCTCGTGTCGTATCACTCAAGCCTATCTTTGCGTTCGCCCACCCGTTCGCCCACAACAAACAGTGCTTGCCATGTTGCGCGCCGCGGCCTAAGCGCAGTGATGGCAAATGAAAAATTCGACCAGTCGGTGACGATCATCGTTGATCCGGCCGGCGGACGGGAGGCAATCGGCGATGCCGCCGCCTGCCTGGACTTCCTGCTTCGAAGATGGCGCGGCAAGCGAAGCGACAAGCACCGCGCAGCCATTCAGGCCTGCACGGATGTAAACAGCGGGCGCCGACCGGCTTCATTCGCGCGCAAGGCGTTCATAGCAGCCGCCCGCGAGGCGGCCATTCTCGTGACGCCTTAAGGCTGCTCGCGCGGTCTGAAATTCTTACTTTCGATGTCGATGATCTCGCCGCAATTTTCACACTCCATCTGGGTGTGAGCGCGTATCCAGCCCACACGCGTTTTCGCCTGGTAATGGCACCGCGGGCACTCCACATCGATTTCGAAGTGATCGGACTCTCGTTGTGTCATTGCGGTTCCAAGGCCGGCCTGCCTAACGCGACATTATCCGTTATCAGTGCTCCCCTCCCGCTCGTCTTCCGGATCCACCACTTTCTCTTTCGCCACCTTGGCCGCGAGCTTCGCCTCTTTCTTTGCCGCCTTCGCCTGATCGCGTTTGCTGCGCTCGTATCGGTAGTTGGGTTTCATCGCCATGGTGTTTCTTCCGGTTTAGGCAATTTGCGCCTTGGGATTTGGACATGCCCAGGAGCGGGAAAGACAGTTCGCGAGACATAAGGCCCAAGCAAGAGGCACTTGTCAGGCGGCCATCATGTCAAATCAGGCGATTGCGTTCTGCGATCTGACGTGCCCGCCGCAAGGTGCCGTCAGTGTCGGCGAGCTTGCGCCTTGCTGCCTCGTCCTTCCTGACCGTCGGCCGCGCGGACATGATGATTGAGGACCTGACGATCGGCTTGATCGCGGCGGGCGGGGCCTCGGGGGTTTTCATGAAACGCATCGGCATTATCCTTTCTTGTAGCAGCCAAGGCCAAGGCTATTCGGGGCTGCGCGCTTTTGCCTGCGACATTGGCTTCCTGCCTATCGGAAGCCGGAAGCCGTGAGCGTGTAGGAGTTTCGGCGCTCGCGCGCATATGCTTTGCTGGCGGCATCCTGGATGGAACTGCGCAAGGCGTCGAATGCCGAAAGATATGCCATCTCGGCCGTTTCCTTGCCCCCAGCATCGCCAAATGTCCCAAGGACCTCGACCTCGACGAAGAAGCGGACCTGGAACATACCGTCATGGCCAATGAAGCAGACGGCGCGGCGCGTTTGATCGAAACTCCGGCTGGGATTTGGAAAGGCGAGCGTCATGGGGTGCCCACCCGTGTTTCAGCGTGTTCAGCTGCTGCCGGCCGGGTTCTATTCCATTCCTTTCGAGCCTCGACATTGCGACGGTTGAGATCCAGCATGCTCGTCGTCGCATGCGCACGCGTCAGCCCGACCATCGGAGCGCCGTCGACATGCGCCGGAATTCCGGTGAAGACATGGCAGACGGTCCAGGAATGATCCGCTTCGACGCGGCGGCCGTATTGATGATTCCTGAAGGCATGACCCGACAAGCCTCTGTTGTTTGGGGAACAGCCGGATACGGCCTTGTGGCCTGCCTCGGTCTCGCCGTTGGCCATGGACCTGTTCATACCTGTCTTTCCTCGCCTGCCTGCGCGGCGACAATCTCCGAATAAAGCGCCGCGCCGTCAGCTTCGGAAATCGTGACCGCATCCGGCCACTGCGGCATGTTCAGCGTCCTCGCCAGAAGCCGCGCGATCTCGATTGCATCCTCGAGACCCGTTGCCAGCACCGTCTCGCGGCCGATGACGGCATGCGCGTCATCGCTGACGCGCGTGCGATAGAATTCGATCACGACCTTCATCGAGACCCGCCGCGCGATGGCATAGAGCCCTTCGCGCCGAGGCCGGCGCCTTGATTGAACGGGCTCTCAGGCCTGGTCGGAATTCTTCCCTGCTTCGGCGTCCTCATTTCGCGATTGGAGCGTTGCCGTCCCTTGGCCATGTCCGAACGTCCTTTCGATCAGCATCAGGCCGGGATCCGAGGCCGGGGTTCCGGCCGATTCCAGCCTGTCCTCGGTCACCACGCGCTCATGAGGTTCGGTGTCGCTGCGGACGCGGTATTGCGGCGAGTTTTCTTTTGGCGGCAGCGTGCCGGTGACGTGGTAGACCTCCGAGGCCAATGTCCGGAAATCTCCCTTCAGACGGACCGCCTGTCCGATGTCGAACAAGCGCGGCGGGGCGCCGTGCCGTATCGGCCGTGTGTTGCGCTGCATAAGGCTTGTCATGGTTGTCTCCGGTCGTCTTCAGCGCCGTCTCGAGAGAGGCCGGTTGATCGATGCTTTTACCGTGCGAACCCCATTGTGCGGAGAATCGCCGGCAGGTGAATGAAAGAGGCCGCGTTGCGTCGCGGGAAAGACCCTTCCGGGCCTCCTCCTCGAGATCGGTAGATACTCTGCGGTCGCGGCGCGCCTGAAGCGCGGCAGCACCAAGGAGAGCCGAAGCAGACGACGACGGTGGACGCGATGCGAATGGCCACGATTGCGGCTTTCCCGTGAAAACTTGCTAGGATGGGCTTCCGCGTTATTTCAGTCGAACCGCTGGAACGATTTGCGGTGCTGCCAGTACATCCGTGGTCAGCGCCCTGCGTCGTTCCAGGTTCAAACGAGCAAGCTGCCGCGCCGGACCGGCGCAACGCTTCGCTATCGAAAATTCGGAAAAGGATTGGCGCGGCTCCGACGGGGCGAAAGCCAAACTCAACCAAATCAACACTTTTTGTATGCGCCTCAATTGCGCTCAAAGCAAGACTTACGCGTCTATTATTTTTTTCCCGGGTAAATAGAAATCTCGGGTCCGGGCCTGAAAAGCGGCAAATCGATTTGCAGGCGCTTACCAAATTCCTGAAATCTTCGGATTATTTCGCCCAAACATTTTTGAACTTCCCTGGGATTATTTTTTCGGTCCCATCCGCCACAACCAAAGCCGTCTACACGACGACAGGCTTGGCCCAGAAAAAGGCCACCGAAAATCCGGGCACATAGCGGCTATATCGTCGTCCGGCCACCGCTTCCTCCGAGGCGTTTGCGTTAAAACAGGTCACTCCCCGGACGCCACCTTGGGCTCCGCGCGAGACCCGCGACCCTCCGACCGGGCCAAGCCGCGGATGGCCGGGCCGTTGAGCACCGTACCGTCCGGCGCGAACTGCGAGCCGTGGCAGGGGCAATCCCAGCATTGCTCGGTCGAATTCCAGTGCACGATGCAGCCGAGATGCGTGCAACTGGCCGAATGCCGGTGCAGCTTGCCGTCGCGGTCGCGGCACACGGCGAACTTGCTCAAGCCGTCCTGAAGGATGCCGCCTTCGCCAGGCTTGAGGCCGCCGGCCGACTTGACCTCACCGGGCAGTAAGTAGCCGGCGAGGTTCTTCACTGTTGTAAGGTTCTCATTGACGTAGTGCGCGAGCGCGGCGGGCGGCTTCCGGTCGGGAGCATAGACGGCTTCCCAGGGGTTCGATCCGTCCACGATCAAATCGCGGATCAGCAGTCCGGCCACTGCACCATGCGTCATGCCCTGGCCGGAATCGCCGGTGGCCATGAAGACGTTGCCGTTTCCGGGGCTTCGGCCGATGAAGCCGCAATAATCGATCGTTTCGAGAACCTGACCGGACCACCGCGCTCTTTCCGCGCCAAGATCGGGCACCAATGCCCTGATCCATGCTTCAAGCGCGGCAAAGCGCGCCTCGCCGTCATCCGCTTCGCCCGATTTGTGATCGCGGCCGCCGGCGATGAGACAGTCCGTCTTGCCGGGGCCGGGATTGAGGCGGACGTAGTAATAGGGATCGTCCATGTCCCAGTAGAGGGCATCCGGGAGGGTTCCCCTGGCGATCTCGAAAGCCATGGCATAGGTGCGGTAAGGCGCCATCTTGCTATGGATCTTGACCCATGTGTTGATCGGGGAATTGGTGGCAAACACCGCGTTCGAAGCGGTAACGGTGGAGCCGCCATCGCATTTCAGGCGAATCTGCTCCCCCTCCTCGATCTCGATGACGGCGCTGTCGGCGAATGCCTTGCCGCCTCGCTTCTCGAAATCAGCCAGCAGGGCGCGCAAATATTTCAGCGGGTGGAAGGCGGCCTGTCCGGGGTAGCGCAGGATGGGCGCCGATTCATGACCCTTGAGCGGCACGCCTTTGCCATGTTCAGCCTCGGCGCCGATCTTAGCCGCAGCCGCATACTCCTTATTGCATTCTCTGGCGGCCTGCTTCTCGTCCATCCATGCTGCCGGGAAAAGGAAGCCGTCCAGCCGCCGGAAATCGCAGTCGATCTCCAGGCTGGCAACGTGCCGCTCGATGCGGTTGACGGCGGCTTGCTGGCTCTCCTGAAATCCGCGCGCCAGAGCCTCGCCGCGCATGTCGATCAGCGCGCTCAAGCCATCGTCGCAGATCGGCGCCAGATGGGCGGTCGTGCGCGATGTCATGCCTCCGATCAACGGGCCGCGATCCACGAGCACCACCTTGCGTCCGGCCAGCGCCAGTTCATAGGCAATCGAAACCCCGGCGATGCCGACACCAACGACGGCCACGTCGCAATGCTCGTCTTGCTCGAGGCGGGGAGCGCCGGGCAAGCTGGCGTCGAGCATCCAAAATGATCTGGTCGCTTCGCTGCTGACGTTCATCGCGCACCCCGTCGAGACGATATTGGACGGCCAGCGACCAATGCTGCGCAGCGCGGGTTGTAGGTCATCGTGACCGGCTCCATCCTCGCGGCTAGGTGCTCTTGAGCGTTCCGTTCATCCCGTTCGGGTAAAAGCCGCCCTTGCTGACACCCGATTGGTCGGTCAGATAAACAATGCGCAGCACCTCCTGCGGGGTCCTTGTGAAGGCAATCGCATCGGGCGTCGAAGGAACGAAGTTGGCCTTGCCGTCGACGCGAATGCCCTGGTCCTTGTCATCGGGCCCGTCGGTCTTGTCGCGTGCGTCGGAAATTGCATTCGCCGCCTTCCAGGCCTTCTCGCCCATGCGATAGAGCGACGACCGCGCCATCCCCATGTGGTAGGCCTCGACCGCGAGAATTCCAGCCGCGGCTGCGAGGAATTCCTTGTTCTTCAGGACGGTTGCCGCACCGGCGTAGGCGGTGACGCCGACATCCTCGAACAGCATGCCGCCAAGCACGAAGTTCATCTGGTTGCCGAAGGGGTCGAAGTCGGCACCGAGCCCGGCCGCCTTGGCGACCGCGGCAAAGCCGGCATCAAAATCGATCGCCGGCCGGTCCACCGCATTCGACGCCAGGGTCTTGCGGTAGAACCTGACATGGGCAAGTTCATTTTCCGCGACTTCCCGCAAAAATTCAGCCAGTGCGGGTGTTTCGAAGGGAACCTTCTTGCCGCCGACGACGTCGCCGGGCTTGGAACCGGCATCTGAATCGTCGATGCCTTTTCCTGTGGTGCCCCGCAGGTAGTATTCGGCCTCCATATATTCCAGGTTCAGCGCGAACCGGAAAATGTCTTCGTCCTTTATGTCATCTTGTGCGAAAGCAGGCGAAACGGTGGCGACGCCGGTCGCTGAAGCGAGCGTCGCTCCAAGACCAATTTGCAATGCGCCGCGGCGAGAAACATGAAGTGAAGGGGTGGCATGGATCATAGCTTCCTCCCGAAGCCCGCCATGAACCGGTGTGGCCTCAAACGAGCGGGCCGTCCTGTCAACTCCGCCAAACGCGGAATGTTCCTGAACCGAGCGGGTATGGTTGTGGACCGGGCGATTCGATGGGCGTGCCGGCGTGACTCCCGGGCTGCGGTTCCTCTATAGGACGAGCTTCACGTCCGACGCCGGATCCATTTCATGGCCCTCCTCCCCTCTCTCCGCGCCGCCCTGCCCAACGCCACCATCTGGGACGCCGCCGAGCTCGCCTCGCGCGATCCTGGCTTCGACACCCGCAATTTCGGCGCCTCGGCTCTGGTGCGTCCGCGCGATGTCGAAGAGGTCGCGGCGCTGGTGAAATTCTGTTCGGCGCATGGCATCGGTCTTGTCGCGCAGGGCGGGCGCACCGGGCTCGCGGGCGGAGCAGCCACTTCCCAAGGGCAGGTGATCTGCGACCTTGGCGGGCTTAACAGAATAGAGGACATGGATCCGTTCACGCGCGTGGCGATCGTGCAGGCGGGCGTGAGGCTGGGCGCGCTGCAGGAGGCGGCAGCCCAGCATGGGCTCGACCCGGGCATCGACCTTGCCGCGCGCGGCAGCGCCACTATCGGCGGCATGGTTTCCACCAACGCCGGCGGCATCATGGCCTTTCGCAACGGCACAATGCGTCACCGCGTGCTTGGCTTGGAGGCCGTGCTGCCGGACGGGCGGTTGTTTTGCGATCTCACCCGGGTGCTGAAAACCAGCGCAGGCTACGATCTGAAGCATCTCTTCATCGGCGCGGAAGGCACGCTCGGCATCGTCACCCGCGTGGCGCTGCGGCTCGATCCGGTGGCCGGTGCGAGTGCCACCGCGCTTGTCGGCGTGCCGAATGCGGCCAGCGCCCAGCACATCGTCCGGCATTTTTTGACCTCGACCAGCGCGAGGCTCACCGCCGCCGAGATCCTGTGGCGTAATTTTGCGTCCCTCATGCAGCGGTCGCTGAACTATGCCTCGGGCAGCCTGCCGCTCGATGCGCCCTGTCTGCTGGTGCTGGGCCTAGGCGCCGACTCGATCGAGGCGGCGAGAAGCGCGCTCGAGGGCGGGCTGGCGGCGATCTGGGAAGAGGTCGGCATCGTCGACGGGCTGGTCGCGAGCTCCGAGGGCCAAGCCGCAGCGATGTGGCGGCTGCGCGAGGAGACCGTTGAGATCGAGCGCGCGCACCCTATGGCGCCCTCGTTCGACGTCTCCGTGCCGGCCGGCGCGCTGGACGCCTATGTGGCGCGCATCGAGGCGAGGCTGAAGAAGCTCGACGCCTCATATGCGCCCTATGTCTACGGCCATCTCGCCGATGGCAATCTGCACATCTCCCTCAATTGCGAAGGGCCGGTTCCACATGAGCGGCATGAGGCGATCGAGGACGTGCTCTATGAGGGGCTGCGCGAGGCCGGCGGTTCGTTCTCAGCTGAGCATGGGGTGGGGCTGGAGAAACGCGAGGCCTATGAGCGGCATGCTGATCCGGTGAAGCGGGATTTGGCGAAGGCGATCAAAGAGTTGATCGATCCGGGCAATGTGATGAATCCGGGGAAGGTCGTGGGCTGAGTTTGGCGGGGAAGCGCGAGAGGCTAGAGCGAACCTGCCTGTGTCGCAGCCCCTCTCCGGTCGCTTCGCGATCACCTCTTCGCCGTCGCGGGCCAGAAACACTACTCGCACTGGCGGCGCGGGCCGCCGTCGAAGGGCTGGTAGGTGTTGTCCTGCGGATCGTAGGAGCGGTAGCGGCTGAAGCAATCGTCGATATGGGCGGCCGAGATCTGCCGGCCCTGTGCCCGCACGGCCCCGGCCTCGGGCGAGATCTCTTCCGGCGGGCCGCCGTAGGTGGTGACGTAGCCGTCGCCCGACGGGGCGTAACCTTCCATCTCGGCCTGGTCGTCGCTCGTCTGATCATCGGCCGCGGCGGTTTGCCGATCGGTCCCGACGGCTTGGCCACCCTGGCCTTGCCGATCGTTTGAGCCGGTCGAGGCGGTGCGGTCGCCCATCGGGTCGTAATAGGGTGAGATGCAAGGGCGCAACTCCCCGCTGTAGGAGCGGTAGCTGTTTTCCGCCGGACGGTAGCTGCGATAGCGGGCCGAGCACCATTGCAGATGAGCCACGGGCAATTGCTGCTCGGCCTGCTGATCGGCCGGAGCCGGCTGGGAAGGCTGGGTCGCGTCAGGCTCGGCCGCGGGATGGTTCGGCTGGGCGGTCGTGGGCTGCAACTGCTGCGGCTGCGCGGGTGCTGTCGGCGCCGCGAGCGTCGCCGTCTGCACTGCGCTGTCGGTCTTGGCCGGCTCGCCCGCTGGGGCGGGCGCGACGGCAGCCTGCTGGGCAGGAATGCGCTGAAGATTCTGCTTTTGCGGATCGACCGGCTGAGCGTCCTTGGTCCAGAGCTCGGAAACGCCGATCGCCGGGGTCGCCTGGCGCACTGGCTTGGCGGCGAGCAGCCAAGTGGCGAAGGCGAGCCCGCTGGCGAACACGGCAAGGGTCAGCACGAAGCCGCCGACAATTCCCAACAAAGCCTTCATGCCGAACTCCTTTAGTCCCCGCTGATAGAATGCGAGGCACGGAATCCGGTTCCCACAGCAAGAGGGCGATGTTGCGACCCGGCGGTAACAAACGAAGGGCCCCGCGTGCTCCGGGGAGGAGCACGCGGGGCTTCGAGAGGATCGCTGGGTGAACCCAGCTGGGGACTAGGCAGCTAAGGGACTTTACGATGATCCAAACGGATCGATGACAGTGTCGCGCCTTTGGTGCGACGCCGCATCGTGCAAACAGAGGAATAAACGCAGGTCGTTCACATGGCAGTCCCACGCCTCGGACTCGCAGCCGGCGGCGGCCGGTCAGGCCCGGCAGAATGCCCCAACGAGGCGGCCGGACAGCGCTTGAGTGACCTGCGGGCGCTCAGCAGTCCGCCACCACCTCGCTGTAGCTCCTCGCCTTCCCGTCCTGGCCGCGAATACGCCACGTTTCGCCGTCCCGCCCTTCAACATGGCTCGCCGTCAGCGGCACCTTGCCGCCGCCGTCCGGCAGATCGATGACGTAGGCCGGGTTACAGATGCCGGAGAGCCGCCGGCGCAGTTCCGCGACCAGCGCCTGGCCTTGGGCAATTGTCGTGCGGCGATGCGCCATGCCGCGCGCGAGGTCGCCGTGGTGCAGGTAATAGGGTTTTACGCCGAGACGGTACATCAGCTCGCGGCAGAGCTCCTCCAGCACCTCGATCTTGTCGTTGACGCCTTTGAGGAGAACGCTCTGGTTGAGCAGCACGAACCCCGCCTGGCGCATCGTACGGCAGGCCGCCTCGGCTTTGGCGGTGAGCTCGCGCGGATGGTTGAAGTGGGTCACCACCGTCACCATCAGCCGTCCCTGTAGCGCCTCGACCAGGCCGGACGTTATGCGCGACGGCAGCGCCACGGGCACGCGGGTGTGGATGCGCAGAAGCCGCAGATGCGGGATCGCCTCCAGCCGGGCGCGGATCTCGGCCAGCGCCTTGTCCGGCAGCGACAGCGGATCGCCACCGGTCAGGATCACCTCGCGGATTTCCGGGTGCCCGTCTATGTAGACCAGCGCCGGCTCCAGCGCTTCGCTTGTGTAGCCGCGGCCGATCGAGGTCAGCGATTCCTTGCGGAAGCAGAAGCGGCAATAGACCGCGCATTGATAGGTCGGGAACAAAAGCACCCGGTCGGCATGGCGGTGCGTCAGGCGGGGCACCGGGCTGAAGACATGATCGCCGATCGGGTCGTCGAGCTCGCCTTCGGTGGCGACGAGCTCGCCCGGCGACGGGATCACCTGTGCGCGGATCGGATCGTTGGCGTCGCTCCAGTCGATCAAGTCGAGATAGGGTTTGGGCACGCGCACCTTGTGCGCCGCCGCGGCTTCTTGCATGACGGCGCGCTCGGCGGCCGAAAGCGGCAGCGAGGCGAGGTCGCGGACATGGCGCACGCCGGCGCGGACTTCGGCTTGCCAGGCGGCGTCGGGGGCGGCCGGCTGTTTGAGATTAGTGGTCATTGCGGTTCTCTGGTTCGCCGTCCCTATCGGCCGGATGGTCGATGTGGTCAACCGCATACCGCCTTACGCCGTGTTGGGAACTTGGAACTCTCACCGCTTGAGCTTCGCAATCGCCTCCGCCGTCACCGGCGTGAAGCAAGCAGCTCGGCGAAATCCTCGGTGTAGACCGTGAGCTTGATGCCCGTGACTGTCTCGTAGAAGTCGACGAGCCGCTTGACGTAAGGCATTCAACTGCCGCAAGGCTAGATATCGGCGTAGATCTCCAGCACATTGCCGTCGGGATCGCGAAAGAACAGCGTGCGGTGACCCCAGGGCCGGTCGGTCGGCCCACTTTCGATCGCCACGCCCTTCTCACGCAACGTCTCGGCGCATTGGTCAACCTGGCTGGGCGTCACCCGGAAGGCGAGCTGCATGGAGAGCGCGCCCGCCGGGGTCGGCAAGTCGTTGAACATTACGCCGCGCTCAGTGAGCGCCAGGAGGCACGAGCCGACCTGGTAGGCGATCCAGCTCTCGCCCAGGCTGGAATGGACGCGAAAGCCCATCACGTCCTCATAGAAACGCCGCATCTCCTTCATGTCGCGGGCGAAGAGGACGGTGTAGTCGATATTCCTGATGTTTTTCAGCGCATTCATTTGCGGAATCCTTTGTCGGGCGCCGCGTTCCGACGCGGCGTGATTGTCGATGCGCTGGCCTCATTATACTGGTAGCAAGGTGGTACAAGATGAGCGGCGCTGCTAGTAGCGTCGCCACCCCCTTCGAGGCACGAGCATGCTGGAACAGACCACCGAGATGGACAGGCGTAAGGAACTCGGCCGCTTCCTGCGCGCCATGCGCGAACGCGTCGAGCCGTCACGGCATGGCATCCGCACCGGCACGCGACGGCGCGCAAGCGGGCTGCTGCGTGAGGAAGTCGCGCTGCTCGCAGGGATCAGCGCCACCTGGTACACATGGCTAGAACAGGGCCGCGAGGCCAATCCTTCCGCGCAGGTGCTCAATGCGCTCGCCGACGTGTTGGACCTCGTGCCTGTGGAACACCAGCACCTGTTCAAGCTCGCAAAGCCGGAATGGCGGCCTGAGGCGACGCCGCTCGAAGGCCCCTCGCCCGATCCGCGCATTGTCGGATTGCTCGCCACGCTCTCGCCCAACCCGGCCTATGCGCTCAACCGCGCCTGGGACTTCATTGCCTGGAACGACGAGGCGGCGGATTTGTTCGGCGGCTTCGATCAGGAGGATCCCGCAAGGCGCAACCTGCTGGCGCGGTTCTTCCTCGATCCCGCCTGGCGCGGACTGTTCGCCGACTGGGAAGTGGTAGCTCGCTCGGCGATCGCGCAATTCCGCGCCGCGACCGTCGAATACGCGTCTGCTGCCGACATCTGCGCCGTGCTCGATCCACTCAGGGCGCTGAGCCCCGACTTCGCGCGCCAATGGGCCGAGATGCGTGTCGAGGAAGCGCCGATCTGGTCGAAGCGGATGGTCGGTCCGAGCGGCGAAATCATGGTCTATGATTATTTCATGCTGACGCCCGTGGGCGTGGGCAAGGAGATAACGCTGAGCCTTTATCGGAAGCATGGATAAGGAGCTCCCCGTAAAACGGGGAGAAAGACGCTGCCGCAATCGACCAGCGCCCTCCTTTCATGCAATCTCCTCCGGCGGCGATCATGCGGAGATGATCCGCCGCCGAGGGAGGATTGCCATGACCGACACGCCAGCGGCGCTGCCGCGCTATGAGGATGCCGTTGCGCAATTCCGCATCGAGGACGAGATCGCGCGCCTCCACGGCGATCCGGCGACCGGCATCAACGCCTATGTCGAATGCTGCGGCCGCTATACCGGCGAAAACCGGCTGGCGCTGCGCGCGATCTCGGCTGCCGGTGAATTGCGCGAATACTCCTTCGACGATCTGGCCGACATGGCGGGCCGCGTCGGCACCCTGCTCAAAGGTCTCGGCGTTGGTCCCGGCGACGTCGTCGCCGGCATGCTGCCGCGCATCCCTGAATTGGTGGCGCTGATCCTCGGCACATGGCGCGTCGGCGCGGTCTACCAGCCGCTGTTCACCGCTTTCGGGCCGAAGGCTGTCGAGCATCGCCTGAACTACAGCAAGGCGAAGCTGGTGGTGACCAACCCCGCAAACCGCGCCAAGCTCGACGAGGTGGAAAACCGTCCGCGCATCGCCACCATCGTTGGGCCCGGCGATGCCCTTGCAGCAGGCGACGTCGATTTCCGCGCGGCGCTGGAGGTCGCCTCTCCCGATTGCGAGCCGGTCATGCGCAAGGGCACCGACCTGTTCATGATGATGTCGACCTCCGGCACGACCGGGCACCCAAAGGGCGTGCCGGTGCCGCTCAACGCGCTGCTTGCCTTCGGCGCCTATATGCGTGACGCGATCGGGCTTCGGCCCGACGACATCTTCTGGAACATCGCCGATCCCGGCTGGGCCTATGGGCTCTACTACGCCATCACCGGGCCTTTGCAGCTCGGCATCGCCACCACCTTCTACGAAGGCGCGTTCAACGCTAAATCGACTTACGACATCATCGAGCGTCTGGGCGTCACCAGCCTGGCCGGCTCGCCGACAGCCTATCGCCTGCTAATGGCGGAAGGGCCCGAGGCCGCGGCCCGCGTCAAGGGCAGGCTGCGCGTGGTGAGCAGCGCCGGCGAGCCGCTCAATCCGGAGGTGATCCGCTGGTTCGACGCGCATCTTGCAGCGCCGATCCACGATCATTACGGCCAGACCGAGAACGGCATGATGGTCAACAACCATCATGGTCTGGCGCATACGGTTCGCGCCGGCTCGGCCGGCTTTGCCATGCCCGGCTACCGCATGGTGGTGCTGGACGAGGCAGGCAACGAACTCGGCCCCAACCAACCCGGCGTGCTGGCGGTCGATATCGCCAACTCGCCGCTGCGCTGGTTCGACGGCTACCACCAGGCGGAAACGCCGGCGATCGCGGGCGGCTACTACCGCACCGGCGATACAGTGGAATATGAGACGGACGGCTCCGTCTCCTTCATCGGGCGGGCCGACGATGTCATCACCTCGTCCGGCTACCGCATCGGACCGTTCGATGTCGAAAGCGCGCTGATCGAGCATCCGGCGGTCAACGAGGCGGCCGTCGTCGGCGTGCCCGATCCGCAGCGCACGGAGATCGTCAAGGCGTTCGTAGTGCTGGCGCCCGCCTTCAAGGGCAGCGAGGCGCTAGCCGAGGAACTCGCCCAGCATGTGAAGAAGCGGCTGTCTGCGCATTCCTATCCGCGCGAAGTCGAGTTCGTCAGCGAACTGCCGAAGACACCGAGCGGCAAGATCCAGCGGTTCTTGCTGAGGAAGGCCGAGGTGGAGAAGCGCAAGGCGGAATAAAGATTTGGCTCTCCATGATTTCCGCCACGCAAAAGCCGCCAAGTCGGGCGATGGCTCCCAAGGGCTATGATCGCTAATTTGGGGTTGCAGCATGCGGTTGGTCTTGACGCTTCTCATTGCGCTGGCGGGCAACGCGGCATATGCCGCCTCGCCGGAAGATGATTATATCGTCGCGCGCGACAAGGCGATCGCCGATATCACCGCGCAGGAAAGCGCCAATACGGCGATCGAAACTATCGATGCCCAGAACGAGAAGGCGCTGGCCGACCTCCAGCAGCGCCTCGCCGCCATCCTCGGTCCGCTCTCCGTCAAAGGCTTTCCGGCGACCGGTACCATCAATATTCAAAGCCTCAACGCTTCCGATATCGGCTACGGCATGCTGGACGGGCTGCGATATGCGCAGAGCGACGACGGCCCAAGCATCGTCGCCTCGACGCGCGGGTTGACCGAGCGCTGGCTCAAGTCCAAATCGTCCGAAGCGGAAGCGGATTTCAAGCTGCCCGCCGACATCGGAGCGGCGTTGAAGCTCGACAGTTTTTATACCCAAGCCATCGGCAGCGACGCGGCATTCTCTGGCACGCTCGACTTTTCGCTGAAGAAGCCCGACGGCGCCGATGCGGTGGTCGCGCGGCTTGGCGGCTGGACCCAGGACGTCGGACCGATCTACGATCAGCACGTCGTCGTGGCAGTCGTCAAAGGTGACCGCGTGCTGATTGCCGAGGCACCCGCCTCGCCCGCCGTGCCGAAGATCGCGGCCTGCGATTCAATCTGGGCAGCCGCCGACGCCGCCGCGCAGAAAGCCCAGCAGGCCGATCAGGGTTCGGACCAGGACGATCCGCAGGCCTCTGATCCCGCCAACGCCGCCTGGGAAAAGGGCGACGCCGACTACCGCGCCTGCATGGCCCAGCGCCTGCCCGGCGACCCGTCCTTCCCGGCGCTGCTCAAGCAGGCGCAGGACCTTGCCGACGACATGGCTGGGAAATAGTCCGCCAGGGCAATTCCAGGAAAGCGCAGCGGCTCTCGAAGTGGAGCGGTTTCAAACCATAGAGATAGAGCGGGCCGGCGCTGTCGAAGCCGAGCCGCTCGAAACCCTCAGCCTCCGTTCGCCCGCATGTTGCGCCGAGAAACGCGCCGCGCGACGGGGCGCGCCGCTTCCGCGATGATCCCGTTGGTTTGAGGCGCGGCATCCATGCGCGACCTTGCGTCGGTCACCCGATGCAGGCGCTCGTAAGGCAGCAATTCCCGGATGCGGGCGTTGAGCGCTTCGACTTCGGCGCGCAAATCCTCGCATTCCTGCTTCTGGATATCGAGCTGGATCTGCTCCGACGCCTGCTGCAGCGAAAGCCGTGAGAAATTGGTGCTGACCTCGGACAGGTTCTTCTTGTCGGCTTCGCTCTCGTCCTTGAGAACGGCGAGCCTTTTCTCCGCAATCTGGCGTTCGGTGACGGCGTCGTTCAGCTGCGCCTTTAGCCTGGTGATCTCGTCCGTGGCTTCGCCATTGTCGGTCGAGACCTTATCCAGACGCGACTGCAGTTCCTGGATCTCGGCACGCAAACCGCGCATTTCCGCGTGGCTGCGTGCCAATTCGGCGGTGCTGTCGCTCTCGGCGATCCGCGCCGCCTCGATTGTTTCGGCAAGCCTGGCCTGCGCTGCCTCGAGCGCTTTCTGCAGCCGGGTTTCTTCCTTTTCGTGGTTGCCGATTTGAGCCATCAGCTCGGCGATATGGGCGGTTTCGCTGGCGTGGGTTGCCGCGAACTCGTCGAACTTGTGCCGGGCCTCCGCCTCGCGCTTTTGCGCCTGCTCCAGATCGACCGAAAGGCCGACCTGCTTTTCGCGCAGCAGCTTGTTCTCGGCGCCGCGCCTGTCGACTTCGACGGTCTTGGCCGTCAGGGCTTTGACAATCTCGCCGAACTCCGTCTCGCGCCTGGCGGTCTCATTGCCCATCTCCACCAGCTCCAGGCGCACCGCCGCAAGCGCCGAGCGCAGCTGCTCCCGGTCCTGGACGAGGCTCGCCTCGCGCTGCTGCCACGCTTCGGCCGCGCCGTCGCGTTCGCGCTGCCGGCGGGCGGCGTCAAGCAATTGTTCCGACAATGTCTTGTGTTCGGCGGTGAGAGCGAGGTTTGCCAGCTCCAGCTCGTTGGAGCGCAACACGTCGCGATGGAAGACGTTGAGGACTTCGCGCGTCATATGATGTGCAGTGGCGATCTCCGCCAGCTTTGCCTCGATCTCCTGCAGATGGCCCTGCCCGTCCCGGAAAAGCCCGGTGACGGCCTCCAGGGCGGCCAGCCGCGTCTGGGTATGCGGTGTCAGCCGCGATGCCGATGCGTCGGACGGCTCTTCGGCCGGCGGATTCTCGTCGCTTGCAACCAGTTCCCGACCGGCGACGGCGTCGTCTTCCGACGGCGGCTGTTCGTCATCTTTGAGGACGTCCTCGAACGCCTCCGCCAGATCCGATTGGAGTTCCTGAAATTCCTTATCGACGTCCTCGGCCCGCTTGATCAGAGACTTGAAATTCATCACGGCACATCCCTTACGCTCGACGACACATCTTTTACGCTCGCCCCCGGGCGTACTTAACGAATTACTAATCTATCGCGTTACCTTCCGTTCGGGAAGCCTGTGCAAAGGAAACCAAAATTAAGGTTATCGCCGGTCCCAATCTGATGCGGATCCGCGCTAGGTGAGCCCCTCTCCCGTTCCTAACATATGTTAGCTTTCTCTCCGGATAGGTGCTGAAAGCATGCGCAGCAGAAGGGAAAGACAGCGAGCTGCTTGTCATCATTCAGATGAGCGATGCGAAGACTTCTGGACGGAAAAAAGAAGCTCCCGCCGTATAAATTTTCTCTTCCTCGGCCGCCCATGATCGATCGAGTGGAGTTGCTTGCGCGAGCATCCGGTTGCCGTGGCTCTATGGGAGTCGACGCGGGAGGCGGATGGGCCGACCTCCCGCGTCGGTGCATCAACTCTTGATGTCGATGCGCTTGACCTGCGACTGCGCCTTCTCGCTCTTCGGCAAGGTGACGGTCAGCACGCCGTTCTTGAAGCGGGCATCCACCTCGTCTTCCTTGACCTCGTAGCCGACCGGGATGCGGCGCTCGAAGCGGCCGTAATAGCGCTCGGAGAACTGCCTATCCTTGTCCTCCGTCTCGGAGCGCTTCTCGCCTCTCAGCGTCAGCACGCCGTCGTCGAGCAGGACCTCGATGTCTCTCTGTTCGAGGCCAGGCACCTCGGCCATCACCTTGATCTCCTTCTCGCCGTTGGAGATCTCGACGCTCGGCCAACCGGCGCCGAGGGCGGAGACACCGCCAAGTGACGGCAACCGACTGTCGAAGCCGCGGAAAACGTCGTCAAACAGGCGGTTCACCTCGCGATGCAGCGACAGGAACGGATCGCGCTCACCGTCGCGGAATATGCTTGGAAGCTGGTTGCCGTTGCTCCGGCCCCAGGGGATCAGATCACGGACACTCATGGTTTGCTCCTTTCTGTTCATCGGCTCGAAAAGCTCCTACGCGCCGCGCAGTGCCCGGCGCGTAGCGCGGATGCGCTCACAGAAGCCCTCAGGCGGCGTGCTTCTCGCCTTCGATCTTCTTTGTCGTGCCTTTGAGCGTTGCCTTGTCGGCCGCGATCTCGATCCGCCGCGGTTTCATCTCTTCTGGAATTTCGCGCTTCAGATCGATCGTCAGCAGCCCATTGACCAAGCTGGCGCCAACGACCTTGACGTGGTCGGCAAGCTCGAAGCGGCGCTGGAATGCACGGCCGGCGATGCCACGATGCAGGTACTCGCCCTTGTCCTCGCCGGCTTTCTGGCCAGAGACCATGAGCATGTTCTGCTCCTGGGTAATGGCCAGTTCGTCCTGCGAGAACCCAGCCACCGCCATACTGATGCGGTAGTCGTCGTCTGCGGTCTTGGCGATGTCATAGGGTGGCCAATTATCGACGGTCTCGATCCGGCTCGCCGTCTCGAGCGCGTTCAGCATTCGATCGAAGCCGATGCTCGACCGGAACAGGGGACTGAAGTCAAACGTGGTTCTCATAGCTACATCCTCCATTGAGCAACATAGATACGAGGGGCGCCAAGGAAGCGGCGCCCCTTGACCTTGCCGGTCTCTCAAGCACCGGCGTAATCGATCTGGGAATTCAACACGGGCACGTCAAGGCCCCGCTCCGAAGCCGCCTTCAAGGTCGTGAAAGTCAGTCCCTTCGTCTGCATGCAGGCAGGCGAATCATGAGTTGGAGGCGGCCGCACAACCACGACCGCCTCGGGGAGCTGATCTTCAATGGATCGCGATGATCCCGTCGACGGCCCGCCACTCCGACGCCCTGATGAGCCGATGGTGAGCGACACGGACAGAATGCAAGGCGCCAGCCAGCTCGCGCTGCCAAAAGCCCAGAAAGCCCCTCAGCGCCGGGAAATCCGGGGCAAGATCATAGTCCTGCCAGACGTAAAGCTGGAGCAGGCTGGGATGGTCGGGCAGATGATAATGGATCTCGGCAGTGGTCAAGCCATACCCATTCATCTGCAAGCGGAATTCCTTGCTGACCGCCATCGCCTTCGGGCCTTCACGCGCTCAGCCGGTCGACCACCTGCCGGTGGTCGTCATCGGCAGGGCCGCTGGGCGGCGGAGCCAGCGCATCAAGCCGGCGCAGCGCATCCATGATGTCGTCGAAGGAGACCGGCCGCTCGGTGCCCGGCGGCTGGCGCAGCGCCGGCATCGATTCCACGGCGCAAGCATCGGACGCCCAGGACGAAAGGATCGCCCGCTTTTCCCATATATCGAGCGAGCCGTCCTCCAGCACATCCCGCGGGTGCTGAAAATGCCTGGCCGGCGACAGCAGCCGGTCGAGCGAAAGGTCTGATAGTTCGGGAGCTAGGGAAGGAATGATCGGCGAAAGCGTCTGTCGGTCCATTTCTGTCCTCCGTCTCCAAAAACTCCTTGCTTCGGGTTCCAATTTCTCACCGGTCCCGGCGCTGCCGGGCACCGATAATCTTGTTCAACTCAATCGCGAATTCAAGCCTCTCCGTTATCGGAGCGGGCCAATTTACCGCATGTTTTCAGCGCGCTAGCACTCAACGGTCGAGAGTGCCAAAAAATTTGCGGTACCCCCTTGAAAGTAGATGAAGGCAAAATTAGCTCGACATGCGCGCGATGCCGAAAGGGTCGCGCGAGCCCCGCTCCGGTCCTGCCGGTCCGGAGCGGAGGAACTGCTCGCAATCTGTTTGTCCTGAAGGAGAACGATATGACGTTCCGTCCATTGCATGACCGCGTGCTCGTGCGCCGCATCGAGGCCGAAGAGAAGACGGCCGGCGGTATCATCATCCCCGACACTGCCAAGGAAAAGCCGCAGGAAGGCGAAGTCATCGCCGTCGGCCCGGGGGCCCGCGACGAGAGCGGCAAGCTCGTGCCCCTCGACGTGAAGGTCGGCGACCGCATTTTGTTCGGCAAGTGGTCCGGCACCGAGATCAAGCTCAACGGCGAGGATCTGCTCATCATGAAGGAAAGCGATGTGATGGGCGTGATCGAGCAGGCCGCGACGCTGAAGAAAGCCGCCTGACCGGGGCTTCGATAGAACCGCAACCCAGTCAATGAAAGCTGCCTAAACAAGGAGTGATCCAATGGCTGCCAAGGAAGTCAAATTCCATTCCGACGCCCGCGAGCGCATGCTGCGCGGCGTCAACATCCTCGCCGACGCGGTGAAGGTGACGCTCGGTCCGAAGGGTCGCAACGTCGTCATCGACAAGTCGTTCGGCGCGCCCCGCATCACCAAGGACGGCGTCACCGTCGCCAAGGAGATCGAGCTCGAGGACAAGTTCGAGAACATGGGCGCCCAGATGGTCCGCGAAGTCGCTTCGAAGACCAGCGACATCGCCGGCGACGGCACCACCACTGCCACCGTGCTTGCCCAGGCGATCGTTCGCGAAGGGGCTAAGGCCGTTGCCTCGGGCATGAACCCGATGGATCTGAAACGCGGTATCGACAAGGCGGTGGATGCTGTCGTCGCCGAACTCAAGGTCAACGCCCGCAAGATCACCAGCAACGACGAGATCGCACAGGTCGGCACCATCTCGGCCAATGGCGATGCCGAGATCGGCCGCTTCCTGGCCGAGGCTATGGAAAAAGTCGGCAACGAAGGCGTCATCACCGTCGAGGAAGCCAAGACGGCCGAGACCGAGCTGGAAGTCGTGGAAGGCATGCAGTTCGATCGCGGCTATCTCTCGCCCTATTTCATCACCAATCAGGACAAGATGCGCGTCGAGCTCGAAGAGCCCTATGTGCTGATCCACGAGAAGAAGCTCAGCAATCTGCAGGCGCTGCTGCCGGTGCTCGAGGCCGTGGTGCAGTCCGGCAAGCCGCTGCTGATCATCGCCGAGGATGTCGAAGGCGAGGCTCTGGCCACGCTCGTCGTCAACAAGCTGCGCGGCGGGCTTAAGGTCGCCGCCGTCAAGGCTCCGGGCTTCGGTGACCGCCGCAAGGCCATGCTGGAGGACATCGCCATCCTGACCGGCGGCACGGCCATTAGCGAGGATCTCGGCATCAAGCTGGAGAACGTCACGCTGGAGATGCTCGGCCGCGCCAAGAAGGTCGCGATCGAGAAGGAGAACACCACCATCGTCGATGGTGCCGGCAAGAAGGAGGAGATCCAGGGCCGCATCACGCAAATCAAGGCGCAGATCGAGGAGACCACCTCCGACTATGATCGCGAGAAGCTGCAGGAGCGGCTGGCCAAGCTCGCCGGCGGCGTTGCCGTGATCCGCGTCGGCGGCGCGACGGAAGTGGAGGTCAAGGAGAAGAAGGACCGCGTCGACGACGCGCTGCACGCCACGCGCGCGGCGGTCGAGGAAGGTATCCTGCCCGGCGGCGGCGTTGCCCTGCTCAGGGCGGCCAAGGCGCTCGACACAGTCGCCGTCGACAACCCGGACCAGAGATACGGCGTCGATATCGTGCGGCGCGCGATCGAGGCTCCGGCGCGCCAGATCGCCGAGAACAGCGGGTCGGAAGGTTCGATCATCGTCGGCAAGCTGCGCGAGAAGACCGAATTCGCCTATGGCTGGAACGCCCAGACCGGCGAATATGGCGACCTCTACAAACAGGGCGTCATCGATCCCGCCAAGGTCGTGCGCACCGCGCTGCAGGATGCGGCCTCGGTTGCCGGACTGCTCGTCACCACCGAGGCCATGGTGGCCGAGAAGCCGAAGAAGGAGGCCGCTCCGGCCATGCCGGCTGGCGCCGGCATGGACTTCTGAGACGCCGACGGGAGCCCGCTTCCGGCAACGGGAGCGGGCGTTTCGAAATGCACGATGGGAGGCCATTATGGATATGATGAGCGGCAATGGCTCGGTTCCGGCGCCGACGCGCCCGGCAAGCGAATTCCTCGCTTATGAAGCCGAATGCCGAAGCGCATTGAAGCCGCTGCTGGCAGGCTTGCTCGACACGGCCGAATCCGCCGGGTGGAACCGGCGGACCGTCGCCTCAACGCTGATGTTTCTTGCCGCACAGCACGTGTCGGCCACCGAAACATCCGGGGGCGGCTAGCAAAATCGGGCCCCGCCTCCAAGGCGGGGCCCATGTGACTGCGAACGGACGAGGATTGCCATGATTGCAGGACGATTGCGCGAATGCCTGAGAATCTTGCGATGGGAAGCTGCCGACGTCGCCGAGGAACTTGGCTGGCCCAGAAACGACGTGACACGCTGGCTCGAGGGGCGCGCGCCGGTGCCGCTGGCGGTCGCCGCCTGGATCGAGGCCCTCGCCAAGGCACACAAGGCGCTGCCCCCGCCGCGCCTTAACCGGCAGAATTCAGCGACGCACACGCCGGCGGGCCCGGTGGTTGTGCAGGCGTTCAACGGCATAGGCCAGCCGCGGCCGCACGGCATCGTCCTGCAACCGCCCTACCCGCGTCGACATGTGCTGGCCGGGACGACCGGCCTTCGCCCGGGCGCCATGAGCACCCACCCGAATGAGGGTTCTGACCATGAGCCACGACCGCTTTGAAGACCCTGTCACCATCCTTGTCGCAATGGGGTTGCCGGTCCGGCTCGAGACCATGATGGAAGCCTATGCCCTGCTGCAGGATTGGCCGGCTGCGAGCAGGAGCAGCGCATATGCGATCGCGCTCAACGCCTGCAGAGCCGGCATTGCCGGCGAGATCGACGCGGAAATGGTGCGGACAACCCTTGTTGCCTTCGCCCGCCGCCACGATATCCTGGCGCCGGACATAGTTTCGCTGGCGCCCGCAGCGCTGGCAGGGCGCGCATCCACAAGCAACAATGGCTGAAAATTTGAAACCCGGCGCGTGCTGGCGCGGCGGACAACGCAACGAGCGCAGGAATTCTGAATGACGACGGACACCAAGGCGAAGGAAACCAGGACATTCGAGGCGGACGTCTCGCGGCTGCTGCACATGATGGTGCACTCGGTCTATTCGGACCGAGACGTTTTCCTGCGCGAGCTGATCTCCAATGCGGCGGATGCCTGCGAGAGGCTGCGCTTCGAGGCGGTGAGCCGGCCAGAGCTTCTGGGCGACGATGCCAAGCCGCGCATCACGATTGCCGCCAATCCGGACAACAAGGAGCTTTCGGTCGAGGACAACGGCATCGGCATGAGCCGCGACGAGATGGCGGAGGCGCTGGGCACGATCGCGCGCTCCGGCACCCGCGCCTTCATGGAGCGCGTCGAAGCCGGCAAGGCGGCGGAAGACACGCAGCTCATCGGCCAGTTCGGCGTCGGGTTTTATTCGGCCTTCATGGTCGCAGACCGTGTCGACGTCATCAGCCGCCAGGCCGGCAGCGACGAGGCCTTCCGCTGGTCGTCCGACGGCAAGGGCACCTACGAGATCGCGCCGGTGCCGCTCGAGGCAGCACCCAAGCGCGGCACGCGCGTGGTGCTGCATCTGATGGAGGACGCCTCGTCCTACACCACGCCCTATCGGCTCGAGGGTTTGGCGAAGTCTCAGTCCGGGCATGTGCCGGTGCCAATCACATTTGTCGAAAAGCCCGGCGCCGAACCGCGCGACATCGCCGACGGCACGGCGCTTTGGGTGCGGCAAAAGAGCGAGATCAAGCCGGAGGAATATACCGACTTCTACCGCAGCATCGCCGGCCAATATGACGAGCCCGCCTCGACCATCCATTTCCGCGCCGAGGGCCGGCAGGAATACAGCGTGCTCGCCTTCGTCCCGGGATCGCGGCCGTTCGACCTGTTCGACCAGGACCGCAAGGGCCGCATGAAGCTCTATGTGCGGCGCGTCTTCATCACCGACGAAGCCGATCTGCTGCCGCGCTACCTGCGCTTCGTGCGCGGCCTGGTCGATTCCGCCGACCTGCCGCTCAATGTCTCGCGCGAGATGATCCAGGAAAGCCCGTTGCTCGCAGCGATCCGCAAGGGCGTGACCAACCGCGTTCTCGGCGACCTCGCCAAGACGGCCGAAAACGATGCCGAAGCCTACGCCAAAATTTGGGAAAATTTCGGCGTCGTCCTCAAGGAAGGTCTCTATGAGGATTACGAGCGACGCGAGCAGCTGCTGAAGCTTGCCCGCTTCCGTTCGACGACCTCAGGCGAAGGCTGGCGCAGCCTTGCCGACTATGTCGCAGCGATGAAGGAAGGACAGAAAGCGATCTTCTTCATGGCCGGTGACGATCGCGCCCGGCTCGAAGCCTCGCCCCAGCTCGAAGGTTTTCGCGCACGCGGCATCGAGGTGCTGCTCCTCACCGATCCCGTCGACAGCTTCTGGGTGACGATGGCGCCGGAATTCGACGGCAAGCCGTTCAAGTCGGTGACGCAGGGCGCGGCCGAGCTCGCCGATATCGCGCTGCCCGAAGATGCGGCGAAGCCCGACGCGGAGACGTCGTCGGATATCGCCGCCTTCCTGGCTTTCGTGAAAACGACGCTTGGCGAGGAGGTTTCGGACGTGAAGTCCTCGGACCGGCTGACCGAAAGCGCCGTGTGCCTTGTCGCGCCGGAGCATGGCCCGGACCGCCAGTTCGAGCGCCTGCTCAACGCCGCCGGCCGGCTCGACAAGGCGGCCAAGCCAATCCTCGAGATCAACCCGCGCCACGAGCGCGTGGCGGCGCTGGCAAAGCTCGGCGACGACGAGAAGGCGTTCAAGGAAGACGCCGCGCATCTGCTTTACGACGAGGCACGTGTGCTCGACGGCGACAAGCCGGCCGACGCCAAGGCGTTCTCGGCGCGGCTTGCGCGGCTGATCGATCGCGGGCTGGCGAGGGGGTAAGCGCCGGCGCTCGCCCCGACAGGGGGAATGCGCCGCCGCCAATTGCGTAGGGTCTCGCCCTACCCCCTCAGTCCCGGCGCCTCCTGGCCGGTGCGGGCGACATATTCGGTGTAGCCGCCGCCATAGGTGTGGACGCCGTCGGGCGTCAGCTCGAGCACGCGGTTCGACAGCGCCGCCAGGAAATGGCGGTCGTGCGAGACGAACAGCATCGTGCCTTCATATTGCGACAGCGCCTCGATCAGCATCTGCTTGGTGGTTATGTCGAGGTGGTTGGTCGGCTCGTCGAGCACCAGCAGGTTTGGCGGATCGAACAGCATCAGCGCCATCACCAGCCGGGCCTTCTCGCCTCCGGAAAGCACGCGGCACTTCTTTTCGATCTCGTCGCCGGAAAAACCGAAGCAGCCGGCCAAAGCCCTGAGCGGCGCCTGGCCTGCCTGCGGAAACGAGTCCTCCAGCGTCTGGAAGACGGTGCGCTCGCCATCGAGCAGTTCCATGGCGTGCTGGGCGAAATAGCCCATCTTGACGCTCGGGCCCCGCGCGACGGAGCCCTCGTCCGGCTCGGAGGCGCCGGCGACCAGCTTCAGAAGCGTCGACTTGCCGGCGCCGTTGACGCCCATCACGCACCAGCGCTCGCGGCGGCGGATCTGGAAGTCGAGGCCCGAATAGATATTGCGGCTGCCATAGGCCTTGTGGATGCCCTTCAGCGTCGCCACGTCCTCGCCGCAGCGCGGCGCCGGCTGGAATTCGAAAGTCACCGTCTGGCGGCGCTTCGGCGGTTCGACACGGTCGATCTTGTCGAGCTTCTTCACGCGGCTCTGCACCTGGGCCGCATGGGAAGCGCGCGCCTTGAAACGCTCGATGAAGGCGATCTCCTTGGCCAGCATCGCCTGCTGGCGCTCGAACTGCGCCTGCAGCTGCTTGTCGGCCAGCGCGCGCTGCTCCTGGTAGAATTCGTAATTGCCGGAATAGGAGGTGAGCGCGCCGGCATCGATCTCGATGATCTTGTTGACGATGCGGTTCATGAACTCGCGGTCGTGCGAGGTCATTAGCAGCGCGCCGTCATAATCCTTGAGGAACTTCTCCAGCCAGATCAGGCTTTCGAGGTCGAGATGGTTCGACGGCTCGTCCAGCAGCATGACGTCGGGCCGCATCAACAGGATGCGGGCAAGCGCGACGCGCATCTTCCAGCCGCCGGAGAGTTTTGAGACGTCGCCGTCCATCATCTCCTGGCTGAAGCCGAGGCCGTCCAACACCTCGCGCGCCCGGCCATCGAGCGCATAGCCGTCAAGCTCCTCGAAGCGGTGCTGCAACTCGCCGTAGCGCTCGATGATCTGATCCATGTCGTCGGCGCGGTCGGGATCGCCCATGGCGTGCTCGAGCTCGCGCATCTCGGCGGCGACCGCGCTGACCGGCCCGGCGCCTTCCATGACTTCGGCGACGGCGCTCAAGCCGCCCATATCGCCGACATCCTGGCTGAAATAGCCGATGGTGACGCCGCGATCGACCGAGACCTGGCCTTCATCGGGCTGCTCCTGGCCAATGATCATGCGAAACAGGGTCGTCTTGCCGGCGCCGTTCGGGCCGACCAGCCCGATCTTCTCGCCCTTCTGCAACGCGGCGGAAGCTTCGATGAAGACGATCTGTCGGCCGTTCTGCTTGCCGATATTTTCGAGACGGATCATGGGACGGTCCGGGAAACTGCGCTGACGTGGCGGGGATTTGCCCGGGGCATTACGCGAATGCGGGCACGAGGGGAAGAGGCAGAAGCGCCGCATGCCGCGCTCGGCGTATTCCCTTTGAGGCAGAACCAGCCGAGGTAAAATTGATTCGCGTCGCCGACAGATCGAGCGCTTAGTGCTGGAGCCAACCACTTGATGGGCTCTGGCAAGGGAGGTCAACCATGGCCATGTACCTGACGCGCTTCAGCTACACGCCCGAGACATGGGCGCGAATGATCGAAAACCCCGAAGATCGCCGCAAGGCAGCCAGCTCATACATAGAATCGGTGGGCGGAAAGCTGCACGGATTCTGGTACGCGTTCGGCGAACACGACGGCTGGAACCTGTGGGAGGCGCCGGACAATGTTTCGATGGCGTCCGTCGTGCTCGCCATCGGTGCCGGAGGGGCGCTCAGCTCCTGCGAGACCACCGTCCTCCTCAGCGTCGAGGAGACGATGGACGCGCTGGGCAGGGCGAAATCGATCCGTTATCGGCGGCCGGGAGCGTAGAAAAAAACGCCGCCTCGGGGAGTGTCACCTCGCGTCATGGAAGATGATGCCGAGCGTATGTCGCCCGCCTGAGCGCAGGCGGCTAACGCCGTGGCGCAGGTTGACGCGATAGTAACCTCGCGTGCCCTCCACCGGCCGGTTGTGCACGGCGAAGATTACCGCATCGCCGCGCTTGAGCGGCACCACCTCGGCGCGGCTTTGCATGCGCGGGCGCTGCTCGGTGAGCACGAATTCGCCGCCGGTGAAATCCTCGCCGGGCTCGGACAGCAGGATCGCCACCTGCAGCGGAAAGGCAAGCTCGCCGTAGAGATCCTGGTGCAGGCAGTTGAAATCGCCGGGGCCGTATTGCAGCAGAAGCGGCGTCGGCTTTACCTGGCCCTCATCGTGGCAGCGTTTCAGGAAGGCGGCGTGCTCGGCCGGATAGCGCTGGGCAACACCCATCTTCTCGTTCCAGTCATTGGCGACCGTGGCGAGGCGCGGGTAGAGCGTGGTGCGCAGGCCCTCGATCAGGTCCGGCAGCGGATATTTGAAATACCGATATTCGCCCTTGCCGAAGCCGTGGCGCGCCATCACGACATGGCTGCGGAAATGCTCTTCATGCGGGTAGAGCGCGGCGATATCGGCGCATTCTTCCGCCGACAGCATGCCGGGCATGACGGCACAGCCATGGGCGTTGAGTTCAGAGACCAGCGCGCGCCAATCTTGTGCTGCGACGCGGGATTCGGCGGAGCGGCTGGCGCGTTTGGTGTTGAGGGAATGGATGGTCATGGGTTGGCTCCTTCGCTTGGTGTCAAAGTGGGGCGAAGGATGAGCATCGGCCACCCGATTCCTGCGGGGTGGGCGCCGGCTTTCCCTTCTCCCCTTGCGGGAGAAGGTGGCCTCGCGCAGCGAGGTCGGATGAGGCGTGCTGGAAGGAATGAGGCGGCGGCGATTTCAATCTTATCGCCAAGCTGGAACACCCCTTGTATCTGCACGGACAGAGATTTGTGCGATGGAAGCGACTGAGCCTCGAACCGGATGGCCATCCGATTCGA
>NZ_VFTQ01000041.1:0-44275 GCF_006439475.1 Mesorhizobium sp. B2-8-9
GATCTCGGTGCGGGCGATGCGGTCCTTCTCGGTGTCGGGCAGCACGGCGCCGATCTTGACCAGCGCCTCGTCGGCGGCCCTCGCCATCGTAGCGCCGCCGAAGGCGCGCCCCATACGGGCGCCGGCAACCAGCGCCACGATCTCGTCACGTGTGAACATCAGCGGGGGAAGATCGAATCCCTCCCGCATCATGTAGCCGACGCCCGCTTCGCCATCGATCGGCACGCCGGTCGACTGCAGGTCGGCTATGTCGCGGTAAATGGTGCGTTCTGAAACCTCGAGCCATGCGCCAAGCTTCTGCGCGGTGACCAACCGGCCGCCCCGCAAATGCTGCACGATCTGGAAAAGCCTGTCAGCACGACGCATCGCTAGATCCCCCGAGGATTATGGCATAAGCCCTTCGCGCTTGCGCTGCGCGGCAATGAATTTCGCACCGAAGGACAGTCGCGGCGACGGCTTGATGTGGTTGACGCCCGGTGCGTTCAGCTTGTCGTTCCAGCTTCTCACCATTGCGGATTACTCCGGATCGTCGAACCATGTTCGTTGCTGTCAGGATCGAAGTCGCTCCAATTACCGCATGCCTCCTGACAACATACTGTCAGGAGGCTGGGGCGAAGCTACCGGCAAACAAAGGCTTCTTTCCCTGAACTCAACATCGCTGGCCGCCATTACATCTGGGCGCGCTGCCGCCACAATCCAAGTCGCGGCGGCAAAATTTCAGTTTTCACGCACGCGGCCCTGGTAAAGATCCGGCCAGCCGATGTCCTTGCGGATGTCCGCCGGCAAGGTGTTCAGGAAACGCTGGGTGCGAATCTCGTTGCGCACGGTGCGGATTCTGCCGACATAATGCTGCACACTACGCAGAATTGTAAAACCGTTCATGACCTCACTCCTCTCTTTTGGATGGGAAGAGTATCTCACACCCCTCCTGACAGCAGTCTGTCAGGAAGTTGGCAGGGTGCGGAGAAAGACGGTGCGGTGCCGCTCGCAGCGTTCGAATAGGCCCTATTTCTGTCAGGAATGCTCCGCCCGAGGGTGCGCTCGAGAACAGCTTTGACAGTCGCCATCGATGCTGGTCAAAGGCGGTATGACGAAACTGCTCGCCCTTGTCATCTGCGGCATCATGCTGATCCAGGTCATCAAGCCGCTGGGCTGGCCGGGGCTGAAGCGGCGCAGCGATTTTTGGAAGCTGGCGCTGCTTGCGATGGCCGCGATCTCGCTGGCGGCGGTGCTTGGACACTGGGTATAGGCCTGTTCGGGGGACCGCCCGCGAGTGGCGCGTCCTGCCGTTCACGCGCAGCAGTCCGACCGATCCTTGTCTTTGTCCCGATATTCGTCATGCAGGCGCACCCAGTCCATCAGGTTGTGATAGGGACCCGTCTCGCCGCGGCCCTTCGGCGTCATGTCGAGATAGTGATAGGCGCCGATCAGCGCATCGCCGCCGCGGGCGCGCGACATGAAGGTGAGAAAGATGTCGCCGCACTCGTTGCGATAGAAGATGCTGGTGCCGGGCAGGTCTTTCGACCGCAACGGGCGCTTCTCGAAATTATAGGTGGTTTCGCCCGCCGCGATCTGCCTGTCGGTGAAGGAGACCTGCAGGTCGAAGTTGAAATCGGACGCATAGGACGACACCCAGTCGAACTTCCAGCCCATGCGCTGCTTGTAAGGCAGGATTTCGGCCAGCGGCGCACGCGAGACGACGACCAGCGAGACGTCATGATGCTTCAGATGCTGGTCGGCGCCATCGATATGGTCGGCGAGGAACGAGCAGCCCTCGCAGCGGTGGTCTGAGCCCGGCGCCATCATGAAATGATAGACGATGAGCTGGCTCTTGCCGGCGAATAGTTCGGCAAGATGCTTCGGCCCCGCTTCGCTCTCGAAAACATAATCTTTGCGCAGCTTGAACCAGGGCAACTGCCGCCGCTCCGCGGCGATAAGCTCGCGGAACTTTGTCAGCTCCTTCTCGCGTTCGAGATGCTTGCGATGCGCTTCGAACCAGTCTTCGCGCGAAACCACGGCATTGCGATGCATGACCATCTCCTGTCCTCTCCTGCCAAGGACGTTCGACATCGGCGCGATCCGACATGGCCGATAGCGGTCGGCGCCTGACAAGTGGGAAGGCGGCCCGCAAAAAGCAAAAACCCGGGCTGCTGGCCCGGGTTTATGCACTGCTCAGGGATGGCGTCAGGCGGCCTTTTCCAGCGCCGGCTGCCATTTCCCGAGCGCCGCCAGATGGTTCATATGGGCCCGGTGAGTGAAGGCAGCCTGGCCGGCAGCAACGTTCGAGGCCTTGCCACTCCATGCCTTCTGCGGCGCGGCCTGCAGCGCGCGGCCATAGGAGAAGGTCAGTTTCCAAGGATGCGGGCCGATGGCGTTGATGGCATTGAGGTTGGCGGTCGCCTCCTCGTCCTCCTGGCCGCCGGAGAGGAAGGCGATGCCGGGCACTGCCGACGGCACCACCTCGCGGAACAGCTTGATCGTCTTCTCAGCGATTTCCTCCGGGCTGTCGGTCTTGCCCGACTTCTTGCCTGAGATGACCATGTTCGGCTTCAGGATCGACCCTTCCAGGATGACGCGCGCCGCGTAGAGTTCGTCATACAGCTTGACCAGCGTCGCCTTGGAGACGTCGTAGCAGGTGTCGATCGAATGCGCCCCGTCCATCAGCACTTCCGGCTCGACGATCGGCACGATGCCGGCTTCCTGGCAGAGCGCGGCATAGCGGGCCAGCGCGTGAGTGTTCGAGGCGATCGAATTGGCCGAGGGCACGCCCTTGCTGGTGTCGATGTCGATCACCGCGCGCCATTTGGCGAAGCGGGCGCCGAGCTTGTAATAGTCGGCGAGCCGCTCGCGCAGCCCGTCAAGGCCCTCGGTGATGGTGTCGCCGGGAAAGCCGGCGAGAGGCTTGGCGCCGAGATCGACCTTGATGCCAGGAATGGCGCCGGACGCCTTGATGATGTCGACCAGCGGTGTGGTGCCGTCGGCGGCCTTCTGGCGAATGGTCTCATCGTAGAGAATGACGCCGGAGATGTATTTTGACATCGCCTCCTTGGACCGGAACATCATCTCGCGATAGTCGCGCCGGTTATCGGCCGTGGATTCGACGCCGATGACGTCAAAACGCTTCTTGATGGTGCCGGAGCTCTCATCGGCGGCCAACAGGCCCTTGCCGCCGCTCACCATCGCGGCGGCGATATCTTCGAGACGTTCGCTCATGGGTGCTCTCCTACGCTGCGTTTATTCCGCGCTAGCAGAACACTACCGCCAAAGGAATGACGCCGGAAAGCTAGAATCGATTGAAAGCCGCGCAGGCTTTGCCTGGTCTCGGACTGTTTACCGCTTCAGCACCTCGACGCCGGGCAGCGGCTTGCCTTCCATCCATTCGAGGAAGGCGCCGCCGGCGGTCGAGACATAGGTGAAGTCGTCGGCGACGCCAGCATGGTTGAGCGCGGCCACCGTGTCGCCGCCGCCGGCCACCGAGACCAGCTTGCCTTCCTTGGTGCGTGCGGCGGCATGCTTTGCCGCGGCCACCGTAGCGCGGTCGAAAGGCTCGATCTCGAAGGCGCCGAGCGGCCCATTCCAGACCAGCGTCGCGGCGCGGTCAATCCAGTCGTTGACGCTCTGCACGGTCTTTGCGCCGACATCGAGGATCATGCCGTCGGACGGCACGTCCGAGATGGCGACGGTCTCGCTGGCGGCGCCCGCCTTGAATTCCTTGGCGACCACGCCGTCCGCAGGCAGGATGATGGCGCAGCCGGCTTCCGCCGCCTCGATCATGATCTGCTTGGCGGTGCCGGCGAGGTCACGCTCGCAGAGCGATTTGCCGACATCGGTGCCGCGCGCGGCAAGAAAGGTGTTGGCCATGCCGCCGCCGATCACCAGCGCGTCGACCTTTTTCACCAGGTTCATCAAAAGGTCGATCTTGGTCGAGACCTTGGCGCCGCCAACGATGGCCACCACCGGGCGTACCGGATCGCCGAGGCCCTTTTCCAGCGCGTCGAGCTCGGCCTGCATGGTGCGGCCGGCATAGGCCGGCAGAAAATGCGCGAGGCCTTCGGTCGAGGCATGCGCGCGGTGCGCGGCCGAAAAGGCGTCGTTGACATAGATGTCGCCATTGGCGGCGAGCTGTTCGGTGAAGGCCGGCTCGTTCTTCTCCTCGGCCTTGTGGAAGCGGGTGTTCTCGAGCAGCAGGACGTCGCCGTCCTTCATCGCCGCGACGGCGTCCGCGGCCTTGGCGCCGACGCAGTCGGCGGCGAAACCGACCGGGCGGCCGAGAACGTCAGCCGTCGCGCGGGCGATCGGCTCCAGCGAGAATTCGTCCGACGGGCCGTCCTTAGGGCGGCCGAAATGCGCAAGCAGGATGACCTTGGCCCCCTTTTTCGAGAGCTCGGCGATGGTCGGCGCGATGCGTTCGATGCGGGTGGCGTCGGTCACCTTGCCGTCGGCGACGGGAACGTTGAGGTCGACGCGCACCAGGACGCGCTTGCCGCTGACGGCGCCGATATCGTCGAGTGTCTTGAAGCCGGCCATGGTCGTTCCTTCCTACTGCCTTGACGCAATCCGGACGGAAAACCGCCCGCACTTTTCGTGAAATTGCTCTAGCGAAAACGCGGCGACCTTACTCGGCGCGAAGGACGATGCAAGGGCCGCGTCAATGGCGCGCGCGCAAAAATGATGTCGCCGTGAGACATCAGCCTTCGCCGGTTGCCTTCTGCCCGTCCGCTGCGGGCGCCACGGTGTCGACCGGCACGTCGTCGGCTGCCTGCTTCGCCGCCGGCCTGCGCCAGCTGCGGATCAGCGCCGCGATGCGGTCGCCGATCTCGCCGGCGCTCATGAACACCGGCACGCGCGCGACCGGCGCGGTCGGCTCGAAGGACAGGCCGAGGCCGGTGATCCTGCCTTTCTCATCGACATCGCGCACGATCAGCTCGATCGGTCCGATCATCACACGGTCGGCATATTCGGCCCGGCCGCCGAGCCGCTCGGTAACGAGCGCGGCGACGGTGAGCTTCTGCTCGGCCTCGGACAGGCCCGGGGCATAGGCGGCTTCCAGCTCCGCGGCCGAGCGGGCCGGATCGACGGCAAAGGCGCCGAAGAAGTCGGCATCCTCAGGATCGACCACGGCGCGGCTGGCAAAAAGCTTGTCGAGCAGGCGCGGGTAGCGGTCCGGTACGAAGATGTAGACCTGATCGCCGGCCGCCAGCCGGCCCATGTCCTGGAAGCGCATCGAGCGGCCGTCGCGCAGCACCAGCGAGGGCCTCGCCCAGCGCGGGATGCGCTCGCCCCGCGCCACCGGGCTGCCGGGTGCTACGCGATAGGCGAGCAATTCATGATGTGCCGAGCCCGGCAATTCGAGCTCCACCTTGTCCAGCGGCCCAAGACGAGCCGGCACGATCAGCCCGAGGCGGCGCGCCAGCGGACCGACCGTCCAGCCCTGCACCACCAGCGACACCAGCACGATGATGAAGGCGGCGTTGAAGATCAGCCGGCCGTGCTCGAGCCCGCCGAGCAGCGGCGTTATGGCGAGCAGGATCGAGACCGCGCCGCGCAGGCCGACCCAGGAGACGAAGGCGACCTCTGGCCGCGGCAGCCGGAAAGGGATCAGGCAGAGCCAGACGGCGACCGGGCGGGCGACGAAGATCAGGAACAGGCCGAGCAGGATCGCCGGCACGAGGATCTCAGGGAACTGTGAGGGCGTGGCGAACAGCCCGAGGATCAGGAACATGATGATCTGCGCCAGCCACGACATGCCGTCCTGGAAGCGCTTCAGGATGGTGACGGCGCGTATGTCGGAATTGCCGGCGATCAGCCCGGCAAGGTAGACGGCGAGGAAGCCCGAGCCGCCGACGGCGCCGGCCGCCGCGAACACCATCAGCGACAGCGTCAGCACGAAAATGGGCAGCAGGCCGTGATCGAGATTCAACCGCTCGACCAGACGCACGATGGCAAAGCCGCCGAGCACGCCGATGATGGCGCCGAGCCCCATATTGGCGAGGAAGCCGAGCAAAAGGTTGGTGGCCAGCACGTTGGCTTCCGGGTTGGCATGCGCGGCGATGATCTCGACCAGGGTGATGGTGAGGAAGATGGCGATCGGGTCGTTGGTGCCGGATTCCACTTCGAGCGTCGCGCGCACGCGCTCGCGCAGATGGATCTCGCCGGCGCGCAGCAGGAAGAAGACGGCGGCCGCGTCGGTGGAGGCGACGGCAGCACCGAGCAGGGAGGATTCCAGCCAGCTGAGCTTGAGAACATAGGAAGCGGCGGCGCTGAAGATGGCTGTGGTCAGGATAACGCCGATCGTGGCCAGCGACAGCGCCGGCCCGGCTGCTTGCCTGAGCGCGTTGAGCGGCGTGCCGAAACCGGAATCGAACAGGATGACGGCCAAAGCCAGTGAGCCGGCAAAATAAGCCAGCCGCGCATTGTCGAATTCGATGCCGAGGCCGTCGACGCCGGTGGCAAGCCCGATGCAGAGGAAGAGCAGCAGCAACGGAGCGCCGAAGCGGAAGGCGATCAGGCTCGAAAACGCGGCGGCGACAATGAGCGCCGTGCCGACCAGCGTCACGAGATAGATCGCATGCTCCATCCGCTGTTGCCCCTCCAAATCCCTCTGTTTGTGGCTTTACGGCAGAGTGGGGCGAAGACATGACCAGTGCAAGGCAACAGAATGTTTTTTGGGTTCAATGCTTCCAAACTTCGTCATTCCAGGGCGAAGCAGGAGCGAAGCTCAGCCGCGGATTCTGGAATGACGACGCGATTGGTGTTCCGGCTAGTCACCATGGTGCGCTGATCCGCCGAGGCTTAAACGAAAACGCCCGGCCGAAGCCGGGCGTTTTGAGCTGTAAATTGACGACAGCGATCAGCCGATGGTCTTGCCGAAGGCGACGGCGGTGTCGCCCATGCGGTTCGAGAAGCCCCATTCGTTGTCGTACCAGGACAGCACCGAGACGAAGTTGCCGTCCATGACCTTGGTCTGGTCGAGCGCCACGATCGAGGAATGTGGATCGTGGTTGAAATCGATCGATACGTTCGGGTGATGGGTGACCGACAGAACGCCCTTCAGCTTGCCATTGGACGCGGCGATGACCGCTTCGTTGATCTCCTGCGCGGAGGTCGAGCGCTTGGCGATGAACTTGAAGTCGACAACCGAGACGTTCGGGGTCGGCACGCGGATCGAAATGCCATCGAGCTTGCCCTTGAGCTCGGGCAGGACAAGGCCGATCGCCTTGGCGGCGCCCGTCGAGGTCGGGATCTGCGACAGCGCCGCGGCGCGGGCGCGGTAGAGATCCTTGTGCATGGTGTCCAGCGTCGGCTGGTCGCCGGTGTAGGAGTGGATCGTCGTCATCATGCCCTTCTCGATGCCGACGGTTTCGTGCAGCACGGCCGCCAGCGGCGCCAGGCAGTTGGTGGTGCAGGACGCGTTCGAGATGACGATGTGGTCCTTGGTCAGCTTGTCGTGGTTGATGCCGTAGACGACGGTGAGGTCGGCGCCTTCGGCCGGGGCCGAGACGAGCACGCGCTTGGCGCCGGCGGTCAGGTGCGCGGCCGCCTTGTCGCGGGCGGTGAAGATGCCCGTGCATTCGAGCGCGATGTCGACGCCGAGCTCCTTCCAGGGCAGCTGGGTCGGGTCCTTGATCGCGGTGACCTTGAACTTCTCCTTGCCGACCGAGATCTGGTCGCCGTCCACGGTCACTTCATGCGGGAAGCGGCCATGCACGCTGTCATAGCGCAACAGGTGCGCATTGGTCTCGACCGGGCCGAGGTCGTTGACGGCGACCACGTCGATGTCCTTGCGGCCGGATTCATGGATGGCGCGCAGGATGTTGCGGCCGATGCGGCCAAATCCGTTGATGGCAACTCTGACGGTCATTGTTCTCTCCCTTGGGGCGGATGGGTCCGCAGTGTCATAACGGCGGAAAGCGCAAGAATCCAGCCGCAGAAGGTCGCATTTAAATCGATTAGGTTGGTCCAGTCCGGCAAAACCGTTAATCGGCCTGCCGGGCCCGAGGCAATTCTCCTACTCGCCGTGTAGCCGGGCTTCGACCGCCTTGGCGGCAGCTTCGGCGGTGATGCCGAAATGCGGATAGAGCTGCTCGATCGAGCCGGAGGCGCCAAACCCGTGCATGCCTACGAAAATGCCGTCGGTGCCGATCAGGTGATCCCAGCCCTGGCGGATGCCGGCTTCGATCGCGACCTTCACCTTGGCGTTGCCGATCGTCTTCTTGCGGTAATCCTCGCTCTGCTGGTCGAACAGCTCGAAGCAGGGCACAGAGACGACGCGGGTCGGATGGCCGTGCTTTTCCAGCAGGTCGCGCGCGCCAAGCGCGATCTCGACCTCGGAGCCGGTGGCGAAGATCGTCACCACGGCCTCGCCGCCGGCGGCGGCCAGCTCATAGGCGCCCCGGCTGGAGAGGTTCGTCGCTGAGTGCTCCGTGCGCACGGTCGGCAGGTTCTGGCGGGTCAGCGCCAGCGTCGAGGGCGTCTTTTCGGATTCCAGCGCAATCTGCCAGCATTCGGCGGTTTCGACCGCGTCGGCCGGGCGGAAGACATTGTGGTTGGGGATGGCGCGAAGTGCGGCCAGATGCTCGACCGGCTGGTGGGTCGGGCCGTCCTCGCCGAGACCGATAGAATCATGCGTCATGACGAAGATCGAGCGGATGCCCATCAGCGAGGCAAGGCGCATCGACGGGCGGGCGTAGTCGGAGAAGCACAGGAAGGTGCCGCCATAGGCGATCAGGCCGCCATGCAGGGTCAGGCCGTTGATCGCCGCCGCCATGCCGTGCTCGCGAATGCCGTAATGGACATAGCGCTGGCCGTAATCGTCGGGGGTCATGTTCTTGGTCTGGCTGGTCTTGGTGTTGTTGGAGCCGGTGAGGTCGGCCGAGCCGCCGATCGTTTCCGGCACAGCGCCGTTGATGACTTCCAGCGCCATCTCCGACGACTTGCGGGTGGCGACCTTCGGCTTGTCGGCCGACAGCTTCTTCTTGTAGTCGGCGATGACGGCGTCGAAGTTGGAGGGCAGCTTGCCGGCGAGGCGGCGCTCGAACTCGGCCTTGAGCTTCGGCTCGGCCTTCGCCAGGCGGCCTTCCCAGTCGGCGCGGGCCTTGGCGCCGCCCGTGCCGACGGCGCGCCATGCGTCGAGGATGTCGGCCGGAATCTCGAAGGGCGGCGAGTCCCAGTTGAAGAATTTGCGCGCGCCGGCGATTTCCTCGGCGCCGAGCGGCGAGCCATGCGCCTTATTGGTGCCGGCCTTGGTCGGGGCGCCGAAGCCGATGGTGGTCTTGCAGGCGATCATCGTCGGCTTGTCGGAATGGCGCGCTGCCTCGATGGCATAGGCGATCGCTTCCGGATCGGTGCCGTCGATGTGACTGGCGTTCCAGCCCGAGGCCTGGAAGCGGGCGACCTGGTCGGTATTGTCGGCCAGCGAGATCGGGCCGTCGATCGAGATGTTGTTGTTGTCCCAGAAGACGATCAGCTTGTTGAGCTTCAGATGCCCGGCCAGCGCGATGGCTTCCTGGGAGACGCCTTCCATCAGGCATCCGTCGCCGGCCAGCACATAGGTGTAGTGGTTGACGAGGTCGTTGCCGAAGGCGGCGTTCATGATGCGCTCGCCGAGCGCGAAGCCGACCGAATTGGCGAGGCCCTGGCCGAGCGGGCCGGTGGTGGTCTCGATGCCGGCGGCATGGCCGTATTCGGGATGGCCGGCGGTCTTGGAGCCGAGCTGGCGGAAATTCTTGATCTGTTCGATCGTCATGTCCTCATAGCCGGTGAGGTACAGCAGCGAGTAGAGCAGCATCGAGCCGTGGCCGGCCGACAGAATGAAGCGGTCGCGGTCGGCCCAGTGCGGTGCCTTGGCGTCGAATTTCAGGAAACGGCTGAACAGCACCGTGGCGATGTCGGCGCAGCCCATGGGCAGGCCTGGGTGACCGGAGTTCGCCTTCTCGACGGCGTCCATGGAAAGGAAACGGATCGCGTTGGCCATCCGATCATGTTGTTCACGCGAGGTCATGCTTCCTCCGGAAGTGAGTTGGAGCCTGGGGAGAACCCTTGGAAAAGGATGCCGCGACACATAGCAGGCGCGGTCTTTTAGTCAACAAATCGGGATGGATTTTGCCGGGCTTGTGATGGCACCGGGCGCCTACATTAGCGATAGCGGGGGACAGTCGCGAGAGCTTTGTTGACGTGCCCTTCACCCGGCGCCTAATCTTTCCCAGGTAACGCGTTCTGAACACGTGCGATTCGGTGATGGGCAGGGCATAGGACGAGGCCATGACCGGGGAAACGACCCTCAAGGAAGTCATCGCCAGGCTGGGCAAGGCCATGGAAGGGCTGGAAAACGCCGTGGCGGCGAAGCTCGAGCATGAGCGCGATTATTCGGAAGCCGAGGCCGAGGTGCAGCGCATGAACGCCGACCGCTCGCGCCTGGCGCAGGAGCTCGACAATTCGGAAGCGCGCGCCGAACGGCTGGAGGACGCCAACAAGGAAGTGTCGCGGCGGCTGGTGACCGCCATGGAAACCATCCGCGCGGTCCTGGACAGGTAAGGCAATGGCACAGGTCACGGTTTCCATCGACGGCAAACAGTATCGCATGGCCTGCGACGAAGGCCAGGAAGAGCATCTGATCGACCTTGCCGAGCGCTTCGACCGCTATGTCTCGCACCTGAAGGATTCCTTCGGCGAGATCGGCGATCAGCGGCTCACCGTCATGGCCGGCATCATGGTGATGGACGAGCTCTCGGAGCTCGCCAAGCGTGTCAAAGGCATGGAGAGCGAAGTGCTGACCTTGCGCAAGACGCGCGACGAGGCGCTGACCAAGGCCGACAAGAGCGACAGCGTGCTCACGACCGCGCTCGGCGCGCTCGCGCAGCGCATGGAAGACCTCACGGCGACGCTCGCGATAAGGAAAGCCTGAGCGGCCCACCCTCTCGCGAAAGTGCAAAATCCTGCCGAAGAGCGCCGTGCTCGCCAAAAAAATATTTGGCTGCAGCGGGCTAGGTTACGGCTCCTGGCGTTTGACCGATGCCGCGATGGTGGTAGCTTAGAATGCTTGCCGGCCGAGCCGGCCATCGTTTCATCAAAAGGGTAGGGATAGGTCATGAGTCTTCGTATCAACGATGTCGCGCCGGATTTCACGGCCGAGACCACGCAGGGCACCATCAAGTTCCACGACTGGATCGGCGACGGCTGGGCGGTGCTGTTCAGCCATCCGAAGAATTTCACGCCGGTCTGCACCACCGAGCTCGGCACCATGGCCGGCCTCGAAGGCGAGTTCAAAAAGCGCAACGTCAAGATCATCGGCATCTCGGTCGATCCGGTGTCGAGCCACGAGAAGTGGCAGGCCGACATCAAGACCGCCACCGGCCAGACGGTGAACTATCCTTTGATCGGCGATAAGGACCTCAAGGTCGCCAAGCTTTATGAAATGCTGCCGGCCGGCGCCGGCGAGACCTCCGAGGGCCGCACGCCGGCCGACAACGCCACCGTGCGCTCGGTCTATGTCATCGGCCCGGACAAGAAGATCAAGCTGGCGCTGACCTATCCGATGACCACGGGCCGCAACTTCGACGAGATCCTGCGCGTCATCGATTCCATCCAGCTGACGGCCAAGCACCAGGTGGCGACGCCGGCCAACTGGAAGCAGGGCGACGACGTCATCATCACCGCCGCCGTCTCCAACGAAGACGCGATCAAGCGTTTCGGGGCTTATGAGACGGTGCTGCCGTACCTCAGGAAGACCAAGCAGCCGACAGCCTGAGCCTTTCCTTCTCCCCGTTCACGGGAGAAGGTGCCCGAAGGGCGGACGAGGGGCGGCGCTCGAAGATAAGCGCGCCGGCCTGTGAAGCGATTGTTGCCTGAACGATAACCTCGCAGCGTCGGCGCTGCCCCTCATTGCCCTACCGGTCATTTCTCCCCGTATAGTGACGGGGAGAAAGGGGCGCGCGACGGCTTTCGCCAAAAAAACGGCGGCGCCAGATTCTGGCGCCGCCGTTTTGCTGCTCAATGCGTGGTGGCTTTACGCCGCCGGCTGCGCCTCGATGGTCCGCAGCGCCTGGGTCTGGCGCTTGGCGGCCGCCTTGACCGCGTCCTGCACCTTTTCGAAGGCGCGCACCTCGATCTGGCGCACGCGCTCGCGGCTGATGTCGAACTCGGCCGAGAGTTCTTCCAGCGTCAGCGGCTCTTCCGCCAGGCGACGCGCCTCGAAGATGCGCCGCTCGCGGTCGTTGAGCACCGACAGGGCGCCCGACAGCATGGTGCGCCGGTTTTCCAACTCGTCCTGCTCGATGAGCATTTCTTCCTGGCTCTCGTGATCGTCGACCAGCCAGTCCTGCCATTCGCCGGACTCGCCTTCGCTCGCCCGGATCGGAGCGTTGAGCGAAGCGTCGCCCGAAAGGCGGCGGTTCATCGACACCACTTCGGCCTCGGAAACGTTGAGGCGAGTGGCGATCTCGGCGATCTGCTCGGGCTTCAAGTCGCCATCGTCGAGCGCCTGGATCTTGCCCTTCACCTTGCGCAGGTTGAAGAACAGACGCTTCTGGTTGGCGGTGGTGCCCATCTTGACCAGGCTCCACGAGCGCAGGATGTATTCCTGGATCGAGGCCTTGATCCACCACATGGCATAGGTGGCGAGCCGGAAACCACGCTCCGGTTCGAATTTCTTCACGGCCTGCATGAGGCCGACATTGCCTTCCGAGATCACCTCGCCGATCGGCAGGCCGTAGCCGCGATAGCCCATGGCGATCTTGGCGACGAGCCGCAAATGGCTGGTGACGAGCTTGTGCGCAGCCGTGGTGTCCTGATGCTCGGCATAACGCTTTGCGAGCATGTACTCTTCCTGCGGCTGAAGCATCGGAAAGCGGCGGATTTCTTCCAGGTAACGGGCGAGACCGCCTTCACCGGAAACGATACTGGGTAATGATTGGGCCATGATAGCGCCCCTCTCTCTTTGGAGTGGATGCCCCCGAAACGCGGCGGGCGTTCGTCACGGATGCCAAAGGCTCATCCGCGACAACATGTGTATATAGGAACAAAACCAGAAAAGACAGGCATTTGTTCAACGCTAAACAGTCTGTCACGCTAAAGTGAACAACGCCGGTCAGGTTTTTTGATGGCTGGTTTGCAGCTTGTTCGTGGCGGGTCGGTTCAGAGTTTTCGGAAGTCGCCGACGAGTTCCTCCATGTCTCCCGGTATCGGCGCTTCGAACCTCATCGTTAGATGGGTGGTCGGATGCCGGAATTCAAGGAGCCACGCGTGCAGGGCCTGCCGGCGAAAGGCTTTGACCTTGGCCTTCAAGGGTTCGGGCAGCCGGTTGGCCTTGGTGCGGAAGGCCTGCCCGTAATCCGGGTCGCCGATCACCGGATGCCCGATATGGGCCATGTGGACGCGGATCTGGTGGGTCCGGCCGGTCTCCAGCCGGCATTCGACCAGGCTTGCCGTGGCGAAAGTCTGCTGTCCTTCGCCGAAACGTTCGACGACGCTGAAATGGGTGACGGCATGGCGGGCGTCGTCGCGACTTTCAGGCACCACCGCGCGGCGGACGCGGTCGGCGGCGCGGCCCAAGGCAGCCTCGATGGTGCCGGTCGGCCGTTGCGGGATGCCCCAGACCAGCGCCAGATAGGCGCGCCCGAGGTCGCCGGTGCGGCCATGATCGGCAAAGGCTTCCGACAGCGCCTTGTGGGTGCGGTCGGTCTTGGCCACGACCATGACGCCGCTGGTTTCCTTGTCGAGGCGATGGACGATGCCAGGACGCCTTACGCCGCCAATGCCGGACAGGCTGTCGCCGCAGTGATGGATCAGCGCGTTGACCAGCGTGCCGGTCCAGTTGCCGGCGCCGGGATGGACGACCAGTCCCGCCGGCTTGTTGATGACGATCAGCTCGTCGTCCTCGTAAAGAATGTCGAGGGGAATGTCCTCGCCCTGCGGCTCTGCCGGCTCCGGAGCGGGCACCAGGATCTCGATCGTCTCACCGACCGTCAGCTTGCGCTTGGCTTCCAGCACCTTCCTGCCGGCGATGGAGACCGCGCCTTGCTTGATCAGCGCCTGCACGCGGCTGCGCGAGAGCTCCGGACCGAGCTTGACGGCAAGCCACTGGTCGAGGCGCTGGCCGGCGGCGTCGGCGCCGGCTTCCAGCACGGTGGCTTCGCCTGCGGCCAACTCATCGTCCGTCGGCTCCTCCCCTATCAATGTCGAACTCTCTTCGTTATGAGCGCTCATCGAAACCCGTTGCGGATTGTTTAGCCATGGCCCGGCCGATCGCCGAAGAAGATGAGGAAAAGCCGCTCGACCCCGCGGCCGAGAATGTGCGCCGCAAGCTCGTCCGCTTCATGATCGTCAATCTCGGCCTTCTGTTCCTCGCCCTTATGGTGGTGATCGGGGCGCTTGTCTACAAAGCCCGCAACGCGCCGGTGGCCGGATCGGCGCCCGCCGGCGATGTTCAGGCTCCGGCCGGTGCGCCGCTCTCGGGCGACATCGTGCTGCCCGTCGGCGCCAAGGTGATCAGCCAGTCGCTCTCCGGCAACCGCCTGTCGATCGACGCCGAGCTTGCCGATGGCGGCCGTTCGATCTTCGTCTACGACATCGCCGAGCGCCGCATCGTCGGCCAATTCGCGCTTCGCAACAAATGAGCGGCTTTGCCGAGCAGCGCAGCATTGCGACCGTCGCGCTCGTCGTCGGCAATTACGACGAGGCGATCGCCTGGTATGTCGAGCGGCTCGGTTTCGTGCTGAGCCAGGATGTCGATCTCGGCGGCGGCAAGCGCTGGGTCACCGTCGCGCCGGCGAAGGGCAAGGGGGCGAGGCTGCTCCTGGCGGAAGCATCCGGCGAAGAGCAGGCAAGCCGCATTGGCAACCAGACCGGCGGCCGAGTGTTTCTCTTCCTCGAGACCGACAATTTTTCCCGCGATCACCAGGCGATGCTCGCCAAGGGCGTCGAGTTCCGCGAGGCGCCGCGCTTCGAGGCCTACGGCACGGTGGCGGTCTTTTCCGATCTCTATGGCAATCTCTGGGACCTGATCGAGCCGAAACGGCAGGGCTGACCGGGGCATTTCGCTAAGTCTACGGACAACCTGAAACCCCAGTTGCTTTTTCCCAGCGGCCAGCCTATGTAGCCGGTTCTTGAGCGCGCCCATCGTCTAGCGGTCAGGACACCGCCCTCTCACGGCGGGAACAGGGGTTCGATTCCCCTTGGGCGTACCAAGCAACTCTCCTGTAGACCGAAAGACCAATCCCTGCTGGGTCCAATCTGGCGTTCGCGCGTTCGTCCGTTCTGGCGCAGCGCTTGCAGTTGCTTTAGCATTCCCTTGCACAAAGCCTGCCGCAAGTGCGGGCGGGAGGAGTCCAATGCGGAAGCTGCAGTCGCAAGGCGTTCATCACATCACGCTGGTCGGCGCCGGGCGCCAGACCTCGATCGACTTCTGGGAGGGCGTGCTCGGCATGCCTTTCATCTTCGAGCAGCCCAATCTCGACAAGGCGAGCGAAAGCCACCTCTACTTCGATCCGGGCGACGGGCGGCTGATCACCGTCTTCACCGACGAAACCCGGGTCCCGGTCAAGCGGCGGACACCGACCGATATAGGCTGCGTCCATCACATCGCGTTCTCGGTATCGCGGGTCACCTTCCTGCAGGCAGTCGCGCGGCTCGACGAGCGCGGCATCAAGCACAGCGGCGCCAAGGATCGCGGCTTCATGGATTCGATCTATTTCGAAGACCCGCTCGGGCTGTTGATCGAGCTCGCGTCCTACCGCTTCGACCCACCGGCCGGCTTCACCCATGCCGACGTGCTGATGGAGGCGCACAAGATCCGCGTGGCGCGGGGCGACTACAACATCGCCGAATTGCACCTTGCCGACGCCATCCAGGCGCTGGTCGAGCGGTCACGCGCAACTCTGTCGGAAAACAGGGCGCCGAGGAATCCGTACTGAGCAAGCAAAGGGAGGGACATCAAATGGCAAAAGCCGCAACAAAGAGCGCGAAGAAACCCGCTGCCAAGACCGCGCCGAAAGCCGCGGTAAAAGCCGCCGCGAAATCGGGCGCCAAGACATCGGCGAAGGCGACTGCCAAAGCGGCCGCGAAGGCGACCTCGAAAGTGGCCAAGCCAGCTAAGAAGCCTGGCATAAAACTCAGCATGCTGAGGCCGAGCGTCAACAACATGACGGTGCGGGTGTTCACGCGAGCGGCCGGGCTCGATCCGGCGGAGACCGATGCCTGGGGCCTTACGCGTTCGCCCGAATTCCTGGCGCGCAATCCGGCGCATCTGACGCCGATGATCGAGGACAAGGGCCTGCCGCGCGGCGTGCTGTGGGAAAGCTGCGCCATCATGCAGTATCTCGCCAACAAGCACGGGCTGGACAAGTTCTATCCGAAGGCGCCGGCCAAGCGGGCGATGATCGATAGCGCCATGTTCTACCTTGTCGGCACGCTTTATCCCTATGTCGCGCGCGCGACGTATCCGGCGCTCGGCTTTCCGCAATATGCTGGCGAGGTCGGCCACAGCGACGCCCATCCCGACAAGAAATCGGAAGCGCAGAAGGCGGCGATGGCCGCGATCGCCGAGCCGCTCGAGGTGTTTCACTCGTTCTTTCGCAACGGCAAACCGTTCATCGGCGGCAACAACCCGTCGATTGCCGATATAAGGCTGGCGGCAACGCTCGAATTCCTGGCGGTCATCGACTACGCGCTGCCCAGCTGGGCGAAGGAATACATGGCGGCCATGGAGAAGAAGCTCGGCAAGGCCTATGCGGAGCCGGCAGGCGACGTGCGCGGCTACATCGCGCATGTGAAATCGCAGGCCAGAGCCTAACAGCCGGCTCAGGTTAAGGTTTCATTTACCCAACGCCTGTCTACTGGTCAAAGTCCTCGCCGCGACCACGGATGTACTGGCGCGAAGCGGAGGCGAAGGGAAAGGTCGGCCCAGCGCCGGCCTTTTGCTTTTCCGGCCGTTGTATCGCCTCCCACGGCAATCACGACATACGACTTATCCGGTGCCAGACTGGTTGAAATCCTATTGTCATCGGCGTGATTGATCCTACCATTACCTTGGTCGACAGGTGCGAGCCGGGCAAAGAGCGATGAGGACTGCGATGAAAAGAATGGTGAAACTTTCCGCGGTCGCGAGCGCGCTCCTGGCGAGCGCCACCATCACGGCCGAAGCCGCGCCGCTCAACGGTATGAACGAGGTTGGCGCCGCTTTGCTCGCCTGCTGGACGCCGCCGGCCAATTCCGACAATTCCTCGGTGACGCTCAGCTTCAGCTTCAAACGCGACGGCACGCTGATCGGGCCGCCGAAAACAACCGCTATCCATGTCAGCGGCGACGAGAAGGCGCGTAAGGCGTATATCGACGCTGCGACCAAGGCCCTGAACGATTGTCTACCGCTCAGCCTTTCGCCCTCGCTGGCGCAAGGCATCGCCGGAAACGTCTTTACGCTGCAGTTCAACTCGCCGAAGAAGTAGGCCACGGCGAAGGCGCCGAGCCTAAGGCGCGTCGCGATCTTTCTAGATTCGCTCCATGCGCTTTAGGTTTTTGGGCATGTCTCTATCCCGAAACCGGTTCCCACTTTCGGCAGACATGCTTTAGCCCGTATCGCACTTTTCGCGGAGTTTCCGGCATCTCGAAGACATAATCGTTCCAGGCGGAGTCCGGGATCTGCCCGGCCAGGTAGCAATCCAGCAGAAGGCTTTGTTCGGGGGTAAGGGGTCTCAGCGCGTGCTCATGATCCAGCCCAAGCGAATGGATCAAGTTCCTGGTCAGGCCAGAGACGGTGAAGTGAAAGGACATCTTCGGTCTCCTCTGCGCAGCGCGCGTCACATCAACGCCAACAACGTCCGTCATCGTGCAAAGGTTTCATCAGCGATCCGTGATCGCGCCGCCGTCGCGGCCGGGCTGAATCTGTCGGGCTGTCTTTCTTCACGGGCAAGTGGATCCAGCCGGCATCGACCGGCGGATCGAGGCAAAGCTACTCGCAGATGACGCGGTAGCGCTTGCCGGTTTCGCCGACATTCCTGCAGGTAAGAGCGGTCTGCTCGTCCGAAGACTGATCAGCCAGATTCTGGTTATATGAAGGCCTTGGCGGAGACCTGGAATAGCGCCGGACCGACGGGCCTTGCGGCGCGCCCGGGGGCGGCAAAGGAAACACGTCCGACGCGATCTGCCGCGACGCGGTCGTTCCCGGCGGCGCCTTGTCCCAGACACGCCTGACGTCCATCCGGCTCGGGACGATCACCGTGCCGTCGTCGCTGCGCGCGCAGCCGCCCGCCGCAAGCAGCGCCGGACAAAGGATGAAAGCCGCGATTCGACCAAACATTAGCAACACCTCAGGCACCTTATAATGCGTTGTTGCCATGATCGCCAATGGGCGGATTACCGCAGCCGGCGCCAGGGCCGGAAGCTGGCTCAACGGGCACCGGGGCAGGCGGTTGCAATCATTATGGTTAGCGGATCGTTAATGCTTGTCGGGCACATTCCCCCGACGGACCGGCACAGTTCGGCCTTGGGGGTAGGAATGGCGGATACGGACGGGACTGTCGAGGCGGACAACAAGGCGGACAGACGCGGCAACGAGGCCTTTCTCGGCGACGTCCACGATATGGCCGGGACCTCGGAGGCGCTTGCCAATCTCAGGCTGATGGTCGATTCGATGCCGATCGGCGTCATCGTTCTCGATGCCGAATTGCGGGCGGAGGTGGTCAACCGGGCATTTTACGACTTCTGGCAAATCGATCCGCGGCGCGCTCCGGCCGGCAGTCGCTTTCGCGACCTCATGGAAGCCAGTCGTGATGCCGATCCGTTCGGCGCCGAGGAACAGGCCTGGCAAAGACATGTGGCCGAACGGGAGGCCGAAATCCGGGCTGGAAGCGCAGGGTCCAGGCAGTTGCCGCGCAAGGACGGCCGCACGCTGATAGCCTCGCTGGCGCCTCTTCCAGGCGGCAAGCGGCTGATCTCCTATGTCGACATCACCGACATGAAACAGCGCGAGACCGAGACGGAGGACGCGCGCAAGAACCTCGTCACCGTGCTGGAGTCGCTGCCGGCTGGCGTCATCATCTACGATCGCGACGACCGCTTCGTCTTCGCCAACCGCAAGCTGCAGGATACGCTGCCGGCGCTGAAGCCGGCCTGGCAGCCTGGCCGCACGTTTCGCGAGGCGTTGGCGCTTGGCCACTCCGTCGGCTACTTCCGCTCGAGCGGCGACCCCGGAATCGACAGCCTGTATGGCGTCGACACCGAGCGTTGGCTTGACGCCATGCTCAAGCGGTACCGTTTGCCGAGCTCGGCCTACGAACGCCTCAACGCCGACGGGCGCTGGTACCAGGTCTATGACATGCACACCGACGACGGCACATTCATCGGCGTGCGTGTCGATATCACCGACATCAAGGCGCGCGAGAAGGCGTTGCGCGATTCCATGCGCCAGATCGACCTTTACCGGCATGTGATGGACGAATTGCCCGTGGCAGCCTTCATCAAGGCCGACGATCTCACCATAGAATTCGTCAACAAGGCCTGGTGCGCGCTGACCGGACTGCCCAAGGACGAGGTGCTCGGCAAGACTGATCGCGAGCTTTTCGCGACCGAAGAGGCGGACGGTTTCAGCAATGACGACAACGAAGTTGTGGCGACCGGCGCGGGACGCGAGATCGAGGAAGCCGTCACCCACCGCGACGGCACGGTGCGCCAGCTGATGACGCGCAAGAGTCGGCTGGTGGCGATCGACGGGTCGGTGCATCTGGTCGGCTCCAGCACCGACATCACCGACGTCAAGGCGCGCGAGCAGGCGCTGCGGCAGAGCATGAGCGAGAACGAGGTGTTCCGCAGCCTCATCGACAATGTGCCGGTGTCGATCTACGCCAAGCGCTCGGACCTCAGGCAATTCTACGTCAACAAGGGCTGGTGCGATCTCACCGGCTTCAGCAGGGAAGAAGCGATCGGCAAGACCGACGTCGAGATTTTCGGCGCGGACGGCGAAGCCTTCGTCGCCGGCGACCTTGCTGTGCTTCGCACCGGCGAGACGCAGGAGATCGAAGAGACGGTGACGATGCCGGACGGCAGCGTCAGGCATCAATTCGCGCGCAAGGGCGCGATGATCGCCTCGGACGGCTCGCTCTATCTCATCGGCTCCACCACCGACATCACCGAGCTCAAGCAGCGCGAGGCGGAGCTCAGCGAGGCGCGCCGGCGCGCCGTGCTCGCCGACCGGGCCAAGTCGGAGTTCCTCGCCAATATGAGCCACGAGATCCGCACGCCGATGAACGGGGTTCTTGGTATGGCAGAGCTGCTGGCAAAGTCGGACCTCGATCCGAAGCAGAAGACGTTCACCGACATCATCGTCAAATCCGGCAATGCGCTGCTCACCATCATCAACGACATCCTCGACTTCTCGAAGATCGATGCCGGCCAGCTGGTGCTCGACCCTGCACCCTTCAATCTGGCCGAGGCGATCGAGGATGTGGCGACGCTGGTCTCGACGCGCGCCAAGGAGAAGGACCTCGAGCTCATCGTTCGCATCCAGCCGGGCCTCGACGGCCAGTTCGTCGGCGATGTCGGCCGTGTCAGGCAGATCGTCACCAACCTGCTCGGCAACGCGGTGAAGTTCACCGACAAGGGTCATGTCCTGGTCGACGTGACGGGTGAGCGGGTTCCGGCGGGAACGAGGCTCACCATTTCCGTGACCGATACCGGCATCGGCATTCCGGAAGACAAGCTGAAGCAGGTTTTCGAAAAATTCAGCCAGGTCGACACCTCCTCGACTAGGCGGCATGAGGGCACCGGGCTTGGCCTTGCCATCACCTCACGTCTGGTCGAGATGATGGCCGGCGAGATCGGTGTCGACAGCGCCGAAGGCAAGGGTTCGACCTTCTGGTTCACGATCACGCTGCCCAAGGCCGAGCAGGGCGGGCAGCGCATCATGCCGGTCGACGTCACCGGCGCGCGCGTGCTCATCGTCGACGACAATGCCGTCAACCGCTCGATCCTCAGCGAGCAGATGGCGTCATGGACGTTCGATTCCTGCGCGGCCGAAAGCGGCGCCGAGGGGTTAAAGGTGCTGATTGCCGCCGCCGCCTACGGCGTGCCGGTCGACTGCGTCGTGCTTGATTATCAGATGCCGGGCATGACCGGCGCCGAAATGGCGCGCATCGTGCGCAATACGGCGGGCCTGGCGCATACGCCCATCATCATGCTGACCTCGGTCGACCAGTCGCTTGCCGGCACGGCCTATCGCGACCTCGGCATCGATGCGCAGCTGATCAAGCCGGCGCGCTCCTCCATTCTCCTGGAAACGCTGGTCTCGACCATCCAGCGTCACCGCCACAGCAGCGCGGCGGCGCAACCCGCCATTGGCACCGCCAGCCCCCCGCGAGCCGCTCCGGCGCAGACGGCGGCATCGGAGCGCGCCATGCTGCAACCGCCCCCGGCGCGGGCTCGTCCGTGCCCCGCCGATGCCGAGCGCGAGCTCGACATCCTCGTCGCCGAGGACAATGAGGTGAACCAGATGGTGTTCACCCAGATTCTTGGCGAGACCGGTTACCGCTTCGAGATCGTCGGCAACGGCCGCAAGGCGCTCGACGCCTTCGGCAGGCTCAATCCGCGCATGATCCTGATGGATGTATCGATGCCGGAAATGAACGGGCTGGAGGCGACGGGCGCGATCCGCCGGCTCGAGGAGGACATGGGCACGCATGTGCCGATCGTCGGCGTCACCGCGCATGCACTGAAGGGCGACCGCGAACGCTGCCTGGAAGCCGGCATGGACGATTACCTGCCGAAGCCGATCAGTCCGCGGGCGCTGCTCGAAAAGCTCGAGCGCTGGCTGGGTTCGGACGTCGAGACCCGGCGCAACGCCGGTTAAAACGAATTTGGCGGGCAGGACGGCGGCAAGGGGCTGACGCATGCGTATGGTGCGATCGCACCATACCAAAGCAAGCGCCAAGCTCGGACAATCATGACATTGATTCCGCTCTTCGGTTACGGGCGGGAGCAGCGACCGCCGACAAGAAACAGCGTCGACTCTACCCCAACGGACCCTGTTTTCGGCGATGGCCAGGCCATGATCCGCTCTGGCTTACAGGCAACGCACTCTCGTCCGGATTTTATTTCCCGGCGGCCGTCATCCGGCCGCCGGGATAAATTTTGTTTCAAAAGTCAGACAAGTTGCTGATTTCCGCGGCAAACTCCGTCCGGCCCTTCGAGGCCGCTGCGGAACCCTTCCGAGCATCCTCGTCCAGACGTTACCGGGCTGACACGAAACTGTCATGCGACTGTAATAATCGAGGGCTATTGCGCTGACCGGGCGCCGATACAACGGGTGCCGAAAGACCATCTTCCGAACAGGAGCAGGCCACATGAGACATTTCATCCGCTCTGCGGCCGTTGCAATTGCAATGGCTGCGGCATCAACCCTTAGCATGGCCGCCGCGATGGCAGCCGACATTTCCGGCGCTGGCGCCACCTTCCCCTATCCGATCTACGCGAAGTGGGCCGACGCCTACAAGAAGGAGACCGGCATCGGTCTCAACTACCAGTCGATCGGCTCCGGCGGCGGCATCAAGCAGATCAAGGCCAAGACCGTCACCTTCGGCGCTTCCGACGCGCCGCTGAAGGGCGAGGATCTCACCTCCACCGGCCTCGCGCAGTTCCCGATGGTGATGGGCGGCATCGTGCCGGTCGTCAACCTCGAAGGCATCAAGCCGGGCGAGCTGGTGCTCGACGGTCCGACGCTCGCCGACATCTTCGCCGGCAAGATCACCAACTGGAACGACGAGGCGATCAAGAAGCTCAACCCCGACGTCAAGCTGCCCGACCAGGCGATTGCCGTCGTCCACCGTTCGGACGGCTCGGGCACCACGTTCAACTTCAGCTACTACCTGGCCGACGTCAGCGCCGACTGGAAGTCGAAGGTCGGCGTCAACACCGCGCTCGAGTGGCCGGTGGGCATCGGCGCCAAGGGCAATGAAGGCGTTGCCAACAACGTGTCGCAGACCGGCGGCGCGATCGGCTATGTCGAATACGCCTATGCCAAGCAGAACAAGCTGACCTACACCGACCTGATCAACAAGGACGGCAAGAAGGTCGAGCCGACCGCCGCCGCGTTCTCGGCCGCTGCGGCCAATGCCGACTGGAGCTCGCAGCCGGGCTACGGCGTCATCCTGGCCAACCAGGCCGGCGCCGAATCCTGGCCGATGACCTCCGCCACCTGGATCCTCGTCTACAAGAAGCCCGACGACGCCGCGGCGACGACCGAAGCGCTCAAGTTCTTCGCCTGGTCTTATGCCAAGGGCGACGAGCTGGCCGCCGGGCTGGACTATGTTCCGATGCCCGAGGCGGTCGTGAAGAGCGTCGAGGAAATGTGGAGCAAGGACATCGTCGACGCGAACGGTAAGCCGCTCTACTCCGGCATGTAATTCCCGCAAAATAGGGAGGGCGTCTACGGCGCCCTCCTGTCTCTTCGAAATGCGAGGGGCTAAATGACAGCCGTTTCCGAAGCCGCGACATCGTCCGCCATGCGGACCAGAGAAGCGACGGTGCGCCGCTTCGCCGTCACCGACATGGTTTTCCGGACGGCGACGCGCCTTTCCGCCATCCTCGTGCTCGTTCTGCTCGGCGGGGTCGCGATCTCGCTGGTCGCCGGATCGTGGGAGGCCCTGTCGAAGTTCGGCTTCTCCTTCCTGACCACCGAATCCTGGAACCCGGTCACCGAGAATTTCGGCGCGCTCGCGCCCATCTACGGCACCATCGTCACTTCGGCCATCGCCATTCTCATCGCCGTGCCGATCGGCATCGGTATCGCCATCTTCCTGACCGAGCTTTGTCCGCGCCCGCTCAGGCGTCCGATTGGCATCGCCGTCGAGCTGCTCGCCGGCATTCCCTCGATCATCTACGGCATCTGGGGCCTGTTCGTCTTCGCGCCGTTCCTGCAGACGACTGTGCAGCCCTTCATCATCAGTCTTTTCCACGGCATACCGGGGCTCTCCAGCCTGTTTGCCGGTCCGCCCTACGGCATCGGCTTGCTGACCTCGTCGCTGATCCTCGCCATCATGGTGCTGCCTTTCATCACCTCGATCACCAAGGACGTGTTCGACACGGTGCCGGCGGTGCTGAAGGAATCGGCCTACGGCATCGGCTGCACGACCTGGGAAGTGACCCGGCGCGTGACCATCCCCTATACCCGCATCGGCATCATGGGCGGCGTCATGCTCGGCCTCGGCCGCGCGCTCGGCGAGACGATGGCCGTCACCTTCGTCATCGGCAACGCGCACCGCATCAGCGCCTCGCTGTTTGCGCCGGGCACGACGATCTCGGCGACCATCGCCAACGAATTCACCGAAGCCGACGGCAACCTCTATACATCCTCGCTGGTATCGCTCGGCCTGATCCTGTTCATCATCACCTTCATCATCCTCGCGCTCGCACGCTACATGCTGTTGCGCATCGATAGCCGCACAGGAGCCTGACCGATGTCGACTGCCGCATCGCTTCACCAAAGCCGCAAGCGCAAGAATGCCGTGATGATGACGCTGTGCGTCGTCGCGGCGGGCATCGGGCTGGCCTGGCTGGCGCTGATTCTCGGCGCCCTGCTCTACAAGGGGCTTTCCGGGGTGTCGCTCTCCGTGTTCACGGAAATGACGCCGCCGCCCGGCGATGCCGGCGGCCTGCTCAATGCCATCTACGGCAGCATCGTCATGACGATCATCGGTATCGTCGTCGGCACGCCGATCGGCGTGCTGGCCGGCACCTACATGGCCGAATACGGACGCTTCTCGAAGCTTACGACGGTGGTGCGCTTCATCAACGACATCCTCTTGTCGGCGCCTTCCATCATCATCGGCCTGTTCGTCTACGAGCTGATGGTGCGGCCGATGGGGCACTTCTCGGCGATTGCCGGCGCGGTCGCGCTGTCGATCCTGGTGATCCCCGTCGTGGTGCGCACCACCGAGGACATGCTGAACCTTGTGCCCAACGCGCTGCGCGAAGCAGGCACCGCCATCGGAGCACCGCGCTGGGTAGTGATCCGCTCGGTTGCCTATCGCGCGGCGCTCTCCGGCATCGTCACCGGCATCCTTTTGGCGATTGCCCGCATCTCCGGCGAGACGGCGCCGCTTCTCTTCACCGCGCTCAACAACCAGTTCTGGTCGAGCAATCTCAATGCGCCGATGGCCAGCCTGCCGGTAACCATCTTCCAGTTCGCTCTCAGCCCCTACGAGGAATGGCAGCAACTGGCCTGGACGGGCGCACTCATAATCACCCTGACGGTTCTCGGGCTGAGCATCATCGCCCGCAGCCTAACCGGACGCAGAGAGGACAGATGAAACCGATGTTGTCCACCGACCTGAACGCAGCCGACACGACCGTCGAGAAGGCCAAGATCGAGGTCAAGAACCTCAATTTCTACTATGGCCAGTCGAAGGCGCTGAAGGACATCAACCTGTCCCTGCCCGAGCGCAGCGTGACCGCCTTCATCGGCCCGTCGGGCTGCGGGAAGTCGACGCTGCTGCGCGTGCTCAACCGCATCTACGAGCTCTATCCGAAGCAGAGCGCCGAGGGCCAGGTGCTGCTCGACGGCAAGAACATCCTCGACCGCTCGCAGGACCTCAACCTGCTCAGGACCAAGATCGGCATGGTGTTCCAGAAGCCGACGCCGTTCCCGATGTCGATCTACGAGAACATCGCTTTCGGCGTCAGGCTCTATGAGAAGATCAGCAAGGCTGAGATGGACAGCCGCGTCGAGCAGGCGCTGAAGCGGGCAGCACTCTGGAACGAGGTCAAGGACAAGCTCAACGCCAGCGGCCTCAGCCTCTCGGGCGGCCAGCAGCAGCGCCTGTGCATCGCCCGTACCGTTGCTGTGAAGCCCGAGGTCATCCTGCTCGACGAGCCGGCCTCGGCGCTCGATCCGCTGTCGACCGCCAAGATCGAGGAACTGATCGACGAGCTGCAGGCCGACTACACGATCGTCATCGTCACCCACAACATGCAGCAGGCGGCGCGCGTGTCGCGGCAGACGGCGTTCATGTATCTGGGCGAGCTGGTGGAGTTCGACCGGACCGAGAAGATCTTCACCTCGCCCCGCGAAAAGCGCACGCAGGACTACATCACCGGCCGCTTCGGCTGAGCTCATACGAGGACATCATCATGGCCGAACATACCGTCGCTTCCTTCGACGAGGATCTGAGGCAGATCAGCCGGCTCATCAACGACATGGGCGATCTCGCCGCCTCCATGGTCGGCGCTTCGACCAAGGCCCTGCTCGAGACCGACAATGCCATGGCGCAGCGCGTCGTTTCCGACGATGCCATCATGGACGCGCGCCAGCGCGAGCTCGACGACCGCGCCATCACGCTGATCGCCAAGCGCCAGCCGATGGCCGACGACCTGCGCAACGTGGTCGGCTCGATCCGCATGGCGGGCGACCTCGAACGCATCGGCGACCTCGCCAAGAACATCGCCAAGCGCGTCGGCTCGGTCGGCGTCAGCGCCGCGCCGCGTGACCTCACGCATTCGATCGATTCCATGGCGCAGCTGGTGCTGATCCAGGTCCAGGCCGTGATCCAGGAATATACGGTGGGCGACGCCACGGCGCTGGCCAAGCTTCGCAATGACGACGAGCGCATCGACGTCAAATACACATCCGTCTTCCGGGAGCTCCTGACCTACATGATGGAAGACCCGCGCAACATCACCGCTTGCACGCATCTTCTGTTCTGCGCCAAGAATCTCGAGCGCATCGGCGACCATGTGACCAACATTGCCGAGAACGCCTATTATGTGCTGACCGGCACGCAATTGCCCGCGAATCGTCCCAAGCAGGACGAGACGACAATGTCGGCGCCGGCGGCCTGACGAAGGGTACCTGCCAATGATCGCGCCACGCATCATGGTGGTGGAGGACGAGGAGCCGCTTGGGGTGCTGCTCCGCTACAATCTCGAATCCGAGGGTTACCAGGTCGAAGTGGTGACCCGCGGCGACGAGGCCGAAATCCGCCTTCAGGAAAACGTTCCCGACCTGCTCGTGCTCGACTGGATGGTGCCGGCGGTTTCCGGCATCGAGCTCTGCCGGCGCCTCAGGATGCGGCCCGAGACCGAGCGGCTGCCGATCATCATGCTGACCGCGCGGGGCGAAGAAAGCGACCGTGTGCGCGGCCTCTCGACCGGCGCCGACGACTATCTGGTCAAGCCGTTCTCGACGCCGGAGTTCATGGCGCGCGTCAAGGCGCTGCTGCGCCGCGCCAAGCCGGAGGTGCTGTCCAGCGTGCTCAAAGTCGGCGACATCGTGCTCGACCGCGAGTCGCACCGCGTCTACCGCAAGAAGAGCGAGATCAGGCTCGGCCCGACCGAGTTCCGGCTGCTGGAATTCATGATGCGTCATCCCGGCCGGGTGTTCTCGCGCAGCCAGCTGCTCGACAATGTCTGGGGCGAGACGATCTATATCGACGAACGCACCGTCGACGTCCATGTCGGCCGCCTGCGCAAGGCAGTCAACAACGGCCGCATGCCGGACGTCATCCGCACCATCCGCGGGGCGGGTTACGCGATCAGGGAAGATTAGGGCTAAGGCGCCGAGGCGCTGACGGATTCTGTCTCCAGCGTCGGATCGCGTGCATTGGCGGTTAGTCGAGACGCTTGTGCTTCGTCATCCACGGGCGGAGCAAGGAGCGCAGCGACGCAGCGCAGACCCGAGGATCCATTCCGTGATGTCGATGCGTTGCGACAGTCCAGAATTCTGTGCCGCTGCGCTCGACGCGGGAGGTGGCGGCATGGATTCCAGGGTCTCCGCGACGGAGCTTCGCTCCTGCTCCGCCCTGGAATGACGAAGCTGCGGGGCCTTCGCTAATTTCAAGCGTCTGCTGCTGTCCCCGGACCTCTTCAAGGCTGCCTCAGGCCACGTTCTTTCCCGTCCCCGCTCTCGCCTGGCCTCCGGGTGCGAAAATCTCCTGGTCGACGAAGGTCAGCGCACGCATGGCGCAGCCTTCGCGGATCAGCGGCAGTTCGTTCGGCTCGGTGTCGAAGGAGATCGATTCGGAGTGCTGGCCGCCGGCCGTCTGGGCGATCGCCTCGCGCAGCGCCGGCTCGATCAGGTCGAAGGCGGCCGCGCTGACGCCGACCATGGCGACGGGCGCCGGGTCGATGAGAGCGAACAGGCTGCCGAGACCGAAACCAAGCGCTTCGCCGGCCCGGCGGTAAGCCTCCCGTTCGGGGCCGTCCCTCTCGCGCGCCTTCGCGGCAAGGGCCCGCATGTCAGCGTCGCCGACGTCGACCGGCTCGGCGTCCTCGCTCATTTTCATGGCGCTGCGCCAGATCGCATAGTTGCCGGCATAGGCCTCGACGCAGCCGCGGCGGCCGCAGCGGCAAAGCGCCCCGCCCGGGCGGTGAATCATGTGGCCGAACTCGCCGCCGGAGGAATGCGTGCCGGTGAACAGCGCACCCTTGAGCACGAGACCCATGCCGATGCCGTGCGACAACAGGATGGCGATGAAGTCGTCGCGATAGCGCTCCGGGTCGCGCCATTGCAGCGCCACCGCCATCATGTTGCAGTCGTTCTCCATGGTGGCGGAGATGCCGAACTCCTTCTCTAGGATGTCGGCGAAAGGAATGTCGGTCAGCGGCGTTATCGGCGACCACAGCATGGAGCGCGCATGCGAATCGGTGATGCCCTGAATGCCCATGGCGATGCGGGCGACGCTGCCAATGTCGAGGTCGGGATCCTGCAGCCGGCGCCGCACGATCGCCACGCATTCGCCGATCAGCTCGTCGCGGGGCATAACAAGCGTGTCCAGGCGCTGCTGCTCCTCGGCAACAACTTGGCCGGCATAGTCGATCACGGCGACCGACAGGAAGTTCAGAGACAACACCACGGTCAGCACCGCGGCGGCTTCAGGGTTCAGCGCCAGGCCGATCTGCGGCCGGCCGCGTTTCAACGCCGTCGGCTCGCTGGCCTTGCTTTCGGTGAGAATGCCCTCCTGGATCAGGTCGGCGGAGATCGCCGAAATGGTCGAGTGGCTGAGCCCAGTGGTGGCGGCAATTTCGGTTCGTGATGGCTGACCGGCGCGGCGTACCGCCGAAATCACCATGGCGCGGTTGCGCCGGCGCAAATCGTCGTGGCGGATTCCGACCGACATCGTCTCGCACGTCCTCCCCAATCATCGCGGCCTTGTGATAATGCCATGGCCTGTCGCTGACACGCTAGGGATTGTGGCAGAAGCCAGGGGCCATGTCATTATTTATTGCGGATACCGAAAAAAATGCCTGAGCCCATCAAAACCCATCAGAATCTCGGTTGACAGCGCTGTTGTGCTGGACCAGTATTTTTTTGAGGCTCGAAAAAAAGCCTCTGTGCCGGCCTTCGGGCCAGTCTGGGTCGCGCCGCACGGGCGCAGGGAGGATATCATGAAGAAATTTGCAGCCGCCATTCTGGCGGGCGTTGCCATGTCGCTGACGCTGGCGTCTGTCGCCGAGGCGAAGGACAAGGTGATCGGCGTGTCGTGGTCGAATTTCCAGGAAGAGCGCTGGAAGACCGACGAAGCAGCGATGAAGGCCGCCATCGAGGCCGCTGGCGACAAGTATATTTCGGCCGACGCGCAGTCCAATCCGGGCAAGCAGCTGACCGACGTCGAAAGCCTGATCTCGCAGGGCGCCAACGCGCTGATCATCCTGGCGCAGGATGCCTCGGCAATCGGCCCCGCGGTGCAGAAGGCGCTCGATGAAGGAATCCCGGTCGTCGGCTATGACCGCCTGATCGAGAACAAGGACGTGTTCTACCTGACCTTCGACAACAAGGAAGTCGGGCGCATGCAGGCCCGCGAGGTGTTCAAGGCCAAGCCGGAAGGCAACTATGTCTTCATCAAGGGCTCGGGCTCCGATCCGAACGCCGACTTCCTGTTCGCCGGCTCCATGGAAGTCCTGAAGGACGCCATCGACAGCGGCAAGATCAAGAATGTCGGCGAGGCCTACACGGACGGCTGGCTGCCTGCCAACGCGCAGAAGAACATGGAGCAGTTCCTGACCGCCAACGACAACAAGGTCGACGCGGTCGTGGCTGCCAATGACGGCACCGCCGGCGGCGTTGTCGCGGCGCTGACGGCGCAGGGGCTGGCCGGCACCGTGCCGGTCTCGGGCCAGGACGGCGACCACGCGGCACTCAACCGCATCGCGCTCGGCACGCAGACCGTGTCGGTGTGGAAAGACGCGCGCGAGCTCGGCAAGAACGCCGCCGAGATCGCCTCGCAGCTCGCCGACGGCAAGAAGATGGGCGACATCGCCGGCGCCAAGGACTTCACGACGCCCGGCGGCAACACCGTCAAGTCGCTGTTCCTGACGCCGGTCGCGATCACCAAGGACAACCTCAACGTCGTCATCGACGCCGGCTGGATCAAGAAGGACGAGGTCTGCGCGGGCGTGCCCGCCGGCAGCGTCCAGGTCTGCAACTGAGCCTTGCCTGCCTTCGATCAAAATACCCGCGCCGCGGCCAGGAGCGGTTCAATGAACCGCTCCTGGTTTTTGTTGCCGCAATTCCGGACGGAAAACCGCTACGCACTTTTCCTGGGATGCTTTAAAGCCGCGGCGTTTTCAAAAGATTTTGCCGTTCTGCCTCAGGCGGATAGCTTCTAGGCTGAGTTCCGGCATCCGCGCCAGACGGCAAGCCGGTGGGAGGAAATCATGACCGACACGACGTCTACCCAACCGGCGGACACCGCGCGCGCGTCGGAACTCGGCACTGTTGCCCGGTTCCTGAAGGCGACCGAGCTCGACACCCGCATGCTGGGCATGATCGGCGCGCTGCTCCTGATCTGGATCGGGCTGCATGTGATTTCCAGCCTGCGGCTTGGCGTCAACCCGCTCGACTTCGACAGCCGCACGTTCCTGACGCCGCGCAATCTCTGGAACCTGTCGGTTCAGTCTTCGGCCGTGGCGATCATGGCCTCCGGCATGGTGCTCGTCATCGTCATGCGCAACATCGACCTGTCGGTCGGGTCGGCCGAAGGGCTGATCGGCATGGTCATGGGCTTTGCCCAGGCGCATTTCCTGGTTCGCTTCGTCGGGCTTGAACTGGGAAACCCCTGGATCTGGGTTCTGGCGTTGCTGATCGGCCTGGCGCTCGGCCTCATCATCGGCGCCTTCCAGGGCTTCGTTATCGCCTATCTCGAAGTGCCGGCCTTCATCGTCACGCTTGGCGGATTGCTAGTATGGCGGGGCGCTGCCTGGTGGGTCACCAGCGGTCAGACCGTTGCGCCGCTCGACGCCACGTTCCAGTTGATGGGCGGCGGCCCGGCGGGCTCGATCGGCGCCAAATGGAGCTGGGCCGTCGGCATCGTCGCCTGCCTGGCGGTTATCTTCATGCATTTCAACGGCCGCGTGCAGCGCAAGCGCTTCCGCTTCCCGCTGCGTCCGGTCTGGGCCGAGACGCTGCTTGCCACGGTCACCTGCGCGGTCATCCTGGGCGCGGTGTGGCTCGCCAACTCCTATCCGTGGCCGGTCGGCATCGTGAACCGCTACGCCGCGGCCAACAACATCACCGTGCCCGAAGGCGGGCTGTTCATCGCGCACGGTATCGCCATTCCGGTGCTGATGGCGGTCGCCGTCGGCCTGATCATGACCTTCGTCACCAAGCGCACTAGATTCGGCCGCTATGTCTTTGCCATCGGCGGCAACCCGGAAGCCGCCAATCTTGCCGGCATCAACACGCGCTGGATCACCATGAAGGTGTTCATGATCATGGGCGTGCTGGCGACGATCGCGGCGGCGATCTCGTCGGCCAGGCAGAATTCCTCGACAAACGCGCTGGGGACGCTGGATGAACTGCTGGTCATCGCCGCGGCGGTCATCGGCGGCACGTCGCTCGCAGGCGGTTCCGGAACCGTGCTCGGCGCCATGCTGGGCGCATTGCTGATGCAGTCGCTGCAATCCGGCATGGTGCTGCTCGGCGTCGATTCACCGCTGCAGAGCATCGTCGTGGGCGCCGTGCTCGTCATCGCGGTGTGGCTCGACACCCTCTATCGCAAGCGCGTCTGATAGCAGGAGAAGGACCATGGCTGAAAAATCGTCTCCCGCCGGCGTTCCGCTGGTCGACATGCGCAACGTCTCGATCGCCTTCGGCGGCATCCGCGCCGTCGACGACGCATCTGTCGATCTTTTCCCCGGCGAAGTGATGGCGCTGCTCGGTCACAATGGCGCCGGCAAATCGACGCTGATCAAGATCTTGTCCGGCGCCTATAAGCGCGACAGCGGACAGATATTCATCAATGGCGAGGAGGCTTCGATCTCCAATCCGCGCGACGCCAAGAAATATGGCGTCGAGACGATCTATCAGACGCTGGCGCTGGCCGACAATGTCGATGCCGCGGCCAATCTCTTCCTCGGTCGCGAGCTGATGACGGGTTGGGGCACGCTCGACGACGTCGCCATGGAAGCCGAGGCGCGCAAGGTGATGGGCCGGCTCAATCCGCGTTTCCAGCGCTTCAAGGAGCCGGTTATCAAGCTATCGGGCGGACAGCGGCAGTCGGTGGCGATCGCGCGCGCGATCCTGTTCAACGCCCGTATCCTGATCATGGACGAGCCGACTGCGGCGCTCGGCCCGCAAGAGACGGCGCAGGTCGGCGAACTGGTCAAGCAGCTCAAGGCCGACGGCATCGGCATCTTCCTGATCAGCCACGACATTCACGACGTGTTCGAGCTCGCCGACCGGGTCTGCGTGATGAAGAACGGCCAGGTGGTCGGCACGGCGCGCACGACCGATGTCACCCAGGACGAGGTGCTCGGCATGATCATCCTCGGCAGATGCCCGCCAGGCGCCATTCCGGGCCCGGGGGCGCTGAAGATCGCAGCATGAAGTCGAACTGATAGCCGGCTAATTAACGGCTGCGTGATGTACCAGCCGCGGTGATGGTTTGACCGCGCCATTGTGTTGGCGCCGAGACTTGCCCATAAAGATCGTCGACCGTCCACGGGCCGCATCCTTGATTTGAAGAAGCTCTTTCCGATCGTTGCCTTTGTCGCCGTCGCGCTGATCAGCCTGACCATGGCAGGGTTCGCCTATTTCGCGACGCAAGAGGCGGCGCGGATCAAGTTCGAGGGCACGGCCGACGACGCGCTCAACCGCATCGAGAGCCGCGTCGACCTGCATCTGTCGCTGCTGCGTTCGACGCAGGCGCTGTTCGATGCCCGCAACGGCGACATCTCGCGCGGCGAATTCAAGGCCTTCTTCACCGCCCTTGACATCGACGACAATTTCGCCGGGCTGCGCGGCATCGGCTTCCTGAGGCTCGCCAAGACCGGCGACGAGGCGGCGGTGGAACGCGACATCCTGCACGACCATGGGTCGGCGCATCCGATCTATCCTGCCACGACGCAGCAATGGCGCACGCCCATCGTGCTGTTCGAGCCGCTCGCTGCCTCCAACCAGTCGATCATCGGCTTCGATATGTTCACCGAGCCGGTACGGCGCGCGGCGATCGAAACGGCGATGGCAGACGACCGGCAGCATGCGAGCGGTTTGGTCCAGCTCGGCCAGGGCGCCGGCGTGGCGCAGACCTTCACCGGGTTCCTGGTTTTCGTGCGACTGAACGTCGAAACCGCGCCCGAGGTGATCAATGCAAGCCGCTCCTCCACGTCCGGCTTTCTCTACGCTGCCTTCCGCGCGCAGGACTTGTTCCAGGTCGCGCTCAGCCGTTCTCCGCTGCTGCCGGTCAATGTCGAGGTCTATGACGGCAAGCCCGAGGACGGCAATCTTCTGTTCCGTTCGGAGGCGCCGCCTGCAGAACGCATCGGGGCGACGCTTCTGGCGCGTCGCGATATCGTTGTCGCGGGCCGGCCCTGGACCGTGCTGTTCAGGCCGACAAGCGCCTTCGAACCGCCGTCCTCGCGCGCCATTCCGGTGATGCTCGGACTGTTCGGCCTTTTGCTTGCCGGCGCCATCGCGCTGGTGGCGCGCTACCAGGAGCGCGCCTATGAGGCGAAATCGGCGCTGCATGAGGCGACCGAAAAGAGCCTTCTGGAAAAGGATCTGATCCTGCAGGAGATGAAGCACCGCATCAAGAATTCGATCACCCGCGTGCTGGCGATCGCGCGACAGACGGCGTCGCAAGCCACCGACGTGAAAGAGTTTTCGGCTTCGTTCTCGGCGCGCCTGCAGGCCATGGCTGCATCGCAGGACATGCTGACCCGCTCGCGCTGGCAGAAGGCCGATCTTGGCGACCTGCTGCGCATCGAGCTCGGGCAGGTGTTCGGCAAGGACCTTCCCGACGGCGTGTTGTCAGGGCCGGAAGTGCTGCTGGACGAGACGACGACGCAGGCGCTCGGGCTGACCTTCCACGAACTTGCCACCAACGCGCTGAAATATGGCGAGGCCGGCAGTTCGGTGGGCGCCCTCAAGGTCGACTGGAGCGTCAACGGCCGCGGTCGCGAGCGGACGCTGGTTCTGAACTGGCGCGAGGCGGGTCAGAAGGAACTGGAAGCGCCAGTCAAGACCGGCTTCGGCACCAAATTGATAGATCTCAACGTCACGCGCGAGTTGCGCGGCACCATCGCGCGCGACTACCACGCCGACGGCTTGAAGGTGGAAATCAGGATCCCGCTGGGCGCGTAAGGCAAAACAGCGACTTGAATTTGAATTTAGAGCAAACCGGAGGCCGGCTGCCGGCCCCCGGTCTTTCCCGTGCTGAACTAGTTGCAGCGAGCCGTGTAGATCCGGCCGCGATGATCGCGATACTGACAATAGCCGTTGCGCAGGTTGCGAACCAGAAGGCCCGACCCGGCGCCGACGGCCGCGCCGATCAGCGCACCCTTGCTGCCGCCGACCAAGCCGCCCACGCCGGCGCCGATCAGGCCGCCGCCGACGACGTCCTGCTCGGTCGTTGTGCAGCCGCTGACAGCGACCACGGCAACCATGGCAATCATCATCTTCCGCATAGAATTGCTCCTCACTTTTGTCCTCACTTTCGGCAGTGCCAGCAACCATTTAGCATGAAAAAAGGTGCTTTGCCTGCCCGATTTTACTGTTGCCTAACGTAGTGTTTTCGGAACGCTTGCCGTTCGACGCGACAAGCATGCCGGGCACCTCTAGCGTTGCGAATTGCGTGCCGTCGGGCCGCACATTCCCGACGATCTGATCGCAGTCGTCCAGCGCGGAATCCATAGTGGCCGACAGTCAAAGTCGCGTGCGGGGTCAGAACAATTGCCAGGCCGCGGTCAAGGCCACGGCGGCCAGAAGCGCGATCGCGCCCAGGCGGAGCGAAAGGTGCGACGACCGCGGCGCCCGCGGCAGCTCGGCATCCTGGAAGCCGCTCATCGAGACGCGGGCGGCCTGCTCCAGCCTGTTCATGTCGGCAACCATCATTTCAGTCTCCCCAGGTCGCGCCGGGGCGCGGGTGGGTTTCCGGCGCATCGTCAGCCGGGAGCACAGGATCGGACTTTATGGTGAACAGCCGGTTAAAGCGCCTCCGCCGCCAAAGCGCTCCCGTCTCCGTCTGACGCAATTGCGGACGGATGGCTACGGCTAAGCCGCCTGACCGTCGCGCACTTTGCCTGGAATGTTCCTACGCCATCGACCGCGCTATCAATCCGTCTCGAAATTCCCGTGCGGGACTGTGAGACGGTATTCCATCCGGTCTCTGCCGATTTCCAGCGTCGCGGAGCCATTCAGCGACATCGGCACGACGCGTTCCAGCGCCACGCTGCCGAAACGCTTCTCATTGCGCTGCGCGTCGCCGACCGCCTCCGTCCAGGTCAGCAAGAGGTTGGGCGAGGTTCCGTCTTCAGCCTCGAGCTTGGCGCGCACCTCGACATGGCCGTCCGGCCGCGACAGTGCGCCATAGCTCACTGAGTTGACGGCCAACTCATGCATGGCGAGACCGATATGCAGGGCAGCGTTGGGGTTGAGGTAAGGATTTTCGCCCGCGAACCGCAGGCTTTGAGCCAGATCGCTGCTGTAGCGGCCGACCTGGCCGGATACGAGCTCGTGCAGCGCTGCTCCTCGCCAGTTGGAGGATGTGACGAGATCCTGCGAAGACGCGAGTGATTGCAGCCGGCCGCGAAACCGCGCCAGGAACTCGCCGAGCGTCTCCGTATACCGCCCGGTCTGAGTGGCGACGCTCTGGATGATGGCGAGCAGATTTTTCGATCGATGGCTGACTTCGCGCAGCAATGTCTTGAGGGTCTGCTCGCGGCGTTTCTGCTCCGTCGTCTCCACCATCGTCGTGACGACGCCGAGGACATCGCCGGCTTCCCCCCGGTCTGCATCGATCCAAAGCTGGAACCAGCGCACCCCCTGGTGCCCCGGAATGCTGAGCTCGAGCTGGTCCGGGTTGCCGGATTCGATCACCTTGAGTTTGGCGGCCCTTATGCGTTCGGCCTGCGCCGGCGAGAGCAAGTCCTTGCCGTCGGCTGTATCGGCGGCCCAGGGCGCGTTCATGTTGCGCGCCCAGACCGTTTCCATCTGCCGATCCTGGTAGAGAACCGAAATCCCTGCATTGTGCAGGGCGTGAAGCAAGGCCCGCCCCACCTGCATCCCGCTTTCCGAGGGATGCATTGCGATCACTTCGCGCTTTTCGACCCTGTCTTGCGTGGGACCTTGGGAAGGCATCGGAAATCCCCCACTCGGCCCTTGAACGGCCTAATCCGCAACTTGTTCCGCACGAGACGACACCCTGAAATTGGGCTTTCCAAAAACGGTCCGCCGGACGGTGCTCTTTCGAGGCGCCGTCCGGCGGTGGCTGGAAACCGTTTGAGGGGTGCGGCTTCCAGTGTTGCGGTCAGGCTCTTCTGAAGAGGCCCGCAATGAGCGAAATCACCAGGAAGGCGAGAAAGATGAAGAACAGGATTTGCGCGATGCCTGCCGATGTGCCGGCGATGCCGCCGAACCCAAGCGCGCCGGCGATGATCGCAACTACGAGAAATACGAGCGCCCAGTACAGCATGATGCGTCTCCTTCTTATGTCGGGAAAAGAACGTGGCCAGATGCCGTTTGTTCCACCATTTGCTGAAAAAGACGATCCCCCAAAGCGAGCTTTTCAGACCGCACACAGCCAAGCATCACGCATGGCGCGAAGCCCTCGCATGACGTTCGAGATCCAGCTTCGGAAGGGATCAGGCGGCGGCCTTGGCCTGACGGTCGAAGAACAGGGCCTGGCTGATCAAAGCCTTGACCATGTCGGGATTGAACGGCTTGGTGACCAGGAAGGCCGGCTCGGGCCGTTCGCCGGTCAGCAGGCGTTCAGGGAAGGCGGTGATGAAGATCACCGGCACAGGCGTCGAGGATAAAATCTCGTTGACAGCTTCGATGCCCGAGCTCCCATCGGCGAGCTGGATGTCGGCCAGGACCATTTTCGGCCGCGTCCTGCCGAACAAGGCCACAGCCTCGGCATGCGTGCGCGCCGTGCCGACGACGCGGTGGCCGAGGCTCTCGACCATCTCCTCGATATCCATGGCGATCAGAGGCTCGTCCTCGATGATCAGCACATCGGTCGCAACTTGCCGAGAAATCTCGTTGCTCGCCTGGGCAAGCAGCTCCGAGAACTCATCCTCGTCGACGTCGAGGATCTCCGCCGCCTCGTCCTCGCTGAAACCCTCGACGGCAACCAGAAGGAAAGCCTGCCTCGGCAGGGGCGCGATGGCATTCAGATTGGCCGCGGCCCGTTGCTCCCAGGCGGTCTGCGCCTGTTCCTGCGGCACGCGGATGGCCACGGAGGTGAACAGCCTGGCGAAAACCTTGTACAGCGCAATACGGTCGCTCGAGGCTTCGGGGAAGATATTGGTATCGGCGATAATGGCTTCCAGCATCGCGGCGACCAGCGCGTCACCGCTCTCCTGCGATCCCGACACCGCGCGCGAGAAGCGGCGAAGGAACGGGAGATGCGGAGCGATGGTTGCGGACAGACTCATTATTGACGTCTCCCTCAGATGACGTTTCATGTTCAAGGCCGCATTGGTTGCAAGCCCCTCTGCATCAAACGCCGGCTTCCGGAAAAAGTTCCGCCCGGCCGCGGAACTAAATTAGCAGGCAAGCGTTTCGGATCCAGGGATGGGCAACCAGACGAGGATTCCGCTTGCGTTGTGGTTTGAAATCGAAGAGCGGCTCGGGTGCTGGAAATTAGGGCGATTATGAAGGAAATGTCAAAAAAACAGATGGCTGATGCCGCAAGCAGGCATCGGAACGGGGATGGCAATCCGCTTGGTGCAAACTCCGAAATCGCTCGCAAGCTCAAGCAGTATTATGACGAACTGGTCTCGGATCATGTGCCGGACCGTTTCGCTCAGCTGCTCAGCCAGCTGGAACAGACCGAACCTGCCCAGAAAAAGGACTGAGGCATGGCGGCGGTATCCCAGAGCTTCAAGACCGAGCTGCTCGGCGCGATCCCGAGCCTGCGGGCTTTCGCCGTGTCGCTCACACAGAATGCCGACCGGGCCGACGACCTCGTCCAGGAAACGCTGGTCAAGGCATGGGACAAGCATGAGAGCTTCCAGCCGGGCACCAATTTGAAGGCTTGGCTGTTCACCATCCTGCGCAACGAATTCTATTCGCAGATGCGCAAGCGCGGCCGCGAAGTGCAGGACAGCGACGGCATCATGACGGCCAGGCTTGCCGTTCATCCGGCTCAGCATGGCCAGCTCGATCTCAAGGATTTCCGCGGCGCGCTCGAGCAACTGCCCGAGGACCAGCGCGAAGCCATCATCCTGATCGGCGCTTCCGGCTTCTCCTATGAAGAGGCCGCCGAGATCTGCGGCTGCGCGGTCGGCACGATCAAAAGCCGCGTCAGCCGGGCGCGCGCCAGGCTGCAGGAGATCCTCAAGATTTCCGGAGAGGACGAGTTCGGACCCGACGCGATCTCGGCGCAGGTCACAGGTTCGAACGCGGCTTAACTTTCGGGACGCGAAGGCGACAAGTTCCTGCTCGCGCCATTCGGCGCGCTTGACGTATCCGGCATTTGCTTGAGGAAGCCGGACTCGCACCGGCCATGATGTGAGCACGCAGGCGGCCTGAGATTGCCTCGGCGGCGACCGTCAGGCCGCCGGAGCGGCCCGTCCGCAGGCGATCGCCACGGCTTCGACGAGATCGTCGCCCGAGTAAGGCTTGGTCACCAGTCGAACGTCGGGGAACGAGTTCTTGACTTCGTCGGAATCCGAATAGCCGGAGGCGAATACGAACGGCACGCCCTCTGCGCGCAACCGCGCGGCGAAATCCAGGGTCGACACCCCGCCAAGCATCAGATCGACAACTGCCGCGTCGAAGCTCGAAGGCAGCGCCTGCCCGTCAATGTCGGCGATCTCGCGCGCGATCGTCACATCCGCGGCGCCGTGGTCACGGCAAAGCTGCTCGACATCCATCGCTATCAGGAACTCGTCTTCGAGGACGAGAATGCGCAATCCGTCAAGCAATGCTGTCACCTATGGGGTATCTCCTTGGCAGACGCACTCATGCGCGCAATCCGTCACGATGTCATTTAAAAAAGACATGGACATGACCCCGGCGGAACCGCTGCCCCCCTCAAACGTTTCCTTGCGTCCCTAGGGCAGGGATTTCGAAGAGGGGTCGAATGTCCGGACGTTTGGTTGCCACTCGCCAATATCCTTGTGAAAAATGCCCGCTGCGGCCGCTGCCGGCCTTCCGCGAATTCGACGAGCAGGAATTGTCATTTATCGACACCTTCAAGCGTGGCGAATTGGCGGTCGACAGAGGTGCGACCGTGCTGGTCGAAGGCAGCCACAGCGCGCATCTTTACACGGTGCTGTCGGGTTGGGCGTTCCGCTACAAGCTTTTGCCCGACGGGCGCCGGCAGATCCTCAATTTTTCCATGCCTGGCGACCTCATCGGCCTGCAGGGAAGTCTGATGGGCGAAATGCAGCATTCCGTCGAAGCCCTGTCGCCGATGCTGCTTTGCGTTTTCGAACGCGATCAGCTGCAGGAACTCTATCGCAACCATCCCGGCCTTGCCTATGACATCACCTGGATCGCGTCGCGCGAGGAGCGCATGCTGGATGAGAACCTGCTCAGCATCGGCCGCCGTACCGCGCTTGAGCGCGCCGCCTACCTTATCGCCTTCATCGCCCGCCGGGCTCGCGGCGCCGGCCTCAACGGCAAGACACCGGTGCAGATCCCGATCACGCAACAGCACATCGCCGACACGCTCGGCCTCTCGCTGGTCCATACCAACAAGACGATCCGCAAGCTGATGGACCGCAAGCTCATCATGTGGCGAGACGGCGGCTGCGAAGTGATCGACTATGACGGGCTGAAGAAGCTTGCCCGCTGGGAGGGGCTAGGCGAGGAATGCAGGCCGCTGATCTAGGTTTGGCTTGCGACGACCGGAACCATGGCGCCGAACGGGCGTTGAAACCAACGCAAACACAAGGAGTTAGAGAATGGCAACCGCCGCAGGCAAATCCGCCACAGACGAAGCAACCGCCGCCGATCTGGAGGCCGATATTGAGCAACTGAAAGCGGACATCCAGCGACTCACCGAGCAACTCGCCACGACCGGTCAACACGGCTACGGCGCGGCCCGTCGCGCTGCCGCGGACGGCGTCGAGCAATTGCGCGCGCAGGGCGAAGCCGCGTTCGAGAGCATGCGGGGAAGAGCCGAGGATATCGAAGCGCAGCTGATCGCCAAGGTGCGCGAGAAGCCGGTGACCTCGCTGGCCATCGCGGCGGGCGTCGGTTACCTGTTCGCCCTGCTTTCCCGCCGCTAACCGCAGATGGGGGCGCTTGTCTCGCTGATCTCGGCCCTCGCCTCGGGCGAGGCGATGGCCGCTTTGCACAGGGCGCGGACCGCGGCAATCCTTTACGGGCTTGCCGCCATTTTCGCCGTGTGCGGTGTCGGCTTCCTCATCGGCGCCGCCTACATCTGGCTGGCGGTCCGCTACGGACCGATGGCGACCAGTCTCGGCTTCGGCATCGGCTTCCTGGTGGTTGCCGGGCTCATCCTCGTCATTCACAAGCTGGCGGCCGGCATGCGCAGCAAGCGCCGCGCGCGGCGACGCCAGGCCAATATGACGGCGGCGGGCGTTACCGCCGCACTTGCCTTGCTTCCGGCCCTCGCCAAAAGCAAAGGCGGTCTTGGAGCCGTTGTCGCGCCTGCCCTGGCGGTCGTCGCGTATGCTATCTATCGCGAGAACACCAAGTCCGGGCCGTCGAAGCCGGACCCGGAAAACTTGCCTTGAGCAGTGCCGGAGCGGTCATTTCAAGGACGGCTCGAGCGGTATCGATATTTCGGCGAAGACGCCATCCGGGCGAAATTCGTGGATCACCTCGCTGTCGATGACCTTGGCGAGGCTGCGGCGGATCAGGATCGAGCCAAAACCCTGGCGATCCGGAGGCTCGACCCGCGGCCCACCGCTTTCGCGCCAGGTCAGCACCAGGCGGCGCGCGCCTTTGCGGCCTTGCGTCTTCCAGTCGAGATCGACTTTTCCCGACGGCGCGGAGAGCGAGCCGTATTTCATCGCGTTGCTGGCGAGCTCATGCAGGATCAGGCCGAGCCCGACCGCTTGATCGGGTGAGAGCAGAAGCTCGGGACCCGAAATCGCGATACGCGGCTGGCGGCCCGTGTCGAAAACCCTGACCTCGATGCGTGCCAATTCGCCGATGCCAATGCCGCGCCATTCGCGGTCGGACAGCAGATTATGGGCGGCGCCGAGCGCCTGCAGCCTGGCACCGAAGGCCTCCAGGAACACACTCGGCTGGCGAGCGTGGCGGACGGTCTGCGTCGCCAGCGCCTGCACGGTCGCCAATGTGTTCTTGACGCGGTGGTTGAGCTCACGCAGCAAGAGGCGCTGCCGCTCGTCGCCGAGCTTGCGCTCGGTGATGTCGTAGTTGACGCCGAAGATCAGCGTCGGCTTGCCCTCGCCATCGCGTTCGATCACGCGTCCGCGCGTGGCGATCCAGCGGGGTGGATGGACCCCCTTGACCCGGTACTCGCCAAAATAGTCGTCGCTGCCGCTCAGCGCGTCGCGGAAACGCGTCTCGGTCTGGTAGACGTCGCGCGGGTCGATGGCGCGCAGGATGTCGCGCGCCTTCAGCCGGTTCGAAGGCGGCAGGTTGAAAAGCTCGGCCAGAAGCGTGTCGCATTCGATCATGTCGGTGCGTATGTCCCACGCCCAGCTCGCCAGTGAGGCGGCGTCGAGCGCGATGGCGCGGCGCTTTTCCTCGCGCGCCAGTTCCGCCTTGGCGATGGCGCCGTCGCGGGTGGCGTCCTTCAGCGCGAACAGGCTGGCCGCGAGGTCGGCCAGCATTCTCAGCTTCGCCACCTTGTCCTCGGCCGGAAACGGTCTCGGCTGGCGATCGAGCACGCAGAGCGTACCGATCCTGGCACCGGCCACCATCATCGGCACGCCGATAAAAAAACAGATGTGCTGCTTGCCCGTGACCAGCGGATTGTCGGCGAAACGCGGATCGAGCGTGGCGTCGGTCACCACCATGGGATCGTCGCTGGCGGCGATGGCGTGGGCGCTGAAGGAAGTGCTGGCCGGCGTCTCCTTCTCATCGAGGCCGATGCGCGCCTTTAACCGCCGGCGACTGCTTCCGATCAGGCTCACCACCGCGACAGGCGCTTCGGCGATTGCCGCAGCGAGACCGGTGATACGGTCGAAGTCCGGATCGGTTGCGGTATCCATGGCGCCCAGGCCCTGAAGCAGGGCGAGCCGTTCCGCATCGATCACGACGCGGCTGACGTCCGCTGGCAAACTATCCGCCTTGCTGCTCACCATTCCCTCAAAACGCCACGCAATCGGCCATCATATACACGCAATCGGGTTGCCGCATGCTTGCGGGGCGTCTTTTCCGACACGGAACCTTCCCGAACAGGATCCGTTACCGACCATGTCGTGCCTGAAGCGCCCGCCGCCGCGCAGCATGGAGGCCAATCGTGACCAAGATCGTACCTGAAGACAAAGCTCGCCAGGGGCATTGGGGCTGGCACGCCCTCAGAATCCTCATCGCCGGGCTGCTGCTCGCCTTCATCGCGTGGGGCGCGGTCGAGATCTACGGCGAGCTGATCAAGTCGCCGACGACCCAGCAGAACGTGCCGACGGCGCCGCCCGCCGAGCAGAAATCCACTCAAGGCAGCTGATCTTTCCATCACGCCGCCTTCGCCTGCGCATTGCGGGACGGGACAAGCACGTTCAGGGCGCCGGGGTGAATCTCGACCGTGGTTTCCCTCTCCAGCCTGATCAATTCGCCGTCCAGCACCGCGCTGAACTTCCTGGTGGGCGAACGGATTTTCAGCACGACCTTGCCAGCCTGATGCACTTCGACATGCGCGCTCTGGCGCAACCTGCCGCGCAGCATGTCCAGCAGCAGCTTCGCCAGATGATGACGCCGGCGCGCGACGCTGACATAGATGCCGAGCACGCCGCCAGCCGGGTTGTCGGCATAGGGCAGGTGGCCTTCGCCGAACAGATTGTTGGAGATGCCGATGCCGGTCGTGCGGGTGACGATCTCGGCCTTGCCGATGCTCAGGCTCACCTTGAGCGCCGGCGGGTTCTTGATAGCCGCCCACGCCGCGCGCACGGACGCCTGCATCTTTCCAAGGCGCGAGCCGAAATCCATTTTCTCGCGCAACTGGACCATCTTGGCGTGCATGCCGACGGAGAACTGATGCACGAAAGGCTGGCCGTTGGCGCTCGCCATATCGACGGCGATCACCTCGCCGTCGGCAAAGGACTGCAACGCCGCTTCCAATGTCTGCGGGATGCCCAGGCCGCGCGCAAACAGGTTCATCGTGCCGGCCGGCAAGATGGCCAGGGCCTTCTTCTTGTTCATGAGGAGGGATGCCGCGGTGGAAATCGTGCCGTCGCCGCCTCCGGCGAGAACAACGTCGATATTTCGCCTGGCGATGACCTTTTCCAGCGCCGTGGCGACGTCGCGACCGGCAACGATGTCGATCTCGACCGAATGCCCCGCCGCTTCGAGTGTCTGACGCAGCTTTTCGGAAAATGCTTCCATGTCGATGGTACGGAGGGTGCCGCCGTCCTGGTTCAGCACCGCAGCAAACCGCATATCGCGCTCCGTGTTCGGGTCACTTTGAGCCGGCAGACCCTCAGCCGCAGGCTGAAACGAGGAGGCCGCCGCAAAGGTTCCGCCGGGAGGTCAGCAATCCACGGACGCGTGAACGCGTTGCGGTTGGAACAACCCTCCTGTCACAACGTTGTGAACCTGTAGACATTGCCGCTTCCGACCTGCCGTCAAGAGGCTGGCCAAGGAGCGTCATGCACAGATCAGGCACGAGGAGAGACCACCATGATGATCCGCACTCTTTTTGCGACGACCGCGATCGCAACCCTTCTAGCAACCGGCGCTTTCGCGCAGACGACGCCC
>NZ_VFTQ01000042.1:0-43493 GCF_006439475.1 Mesorhizobium sp. B2-8-9
CAAGGAAGCTCCTGGTCGTCCTCAACGCTATCATTCGCGACAAAACCGCATTCGCGTGAACACAGTTGCCATGCCGTCACAGCGAAGCTCCGCCCGCGGTGCAGAATTCTGCACCGCCGCGCCTTTTGCACAGGTCACGGCATGGATTCTCGGGTCATGCCCGAGAATGACGAACGCGAGAGGCATTCGCCTCTTTCAAAGGTATCTGCCGACCCTCGCCTCCAACAGCCGCACCAGCTCCGGGTCCATGAAGTCGTAGTCGTCCGGGATGCCCAGGCAGATGACCCTGGCGCCCTTCAGGCTCGACCGGAACTTCTTCTGCAGCTTGGCGCGGTGCGCCTTTTCCATGACGAAAATGATGTCGGCCCAGGCGACCAGCTCATGCGTCAGCGGATTGTCGGCATCGTGATTGGTGCCTGCCGATTCGACCTCGATGTCTCGGCGCTTGGAAAACACCTGCTCGGCGGTTGGGCTGCGCAGCCGGTTCTGGCTGCAGACGAAGAGGACGTTCTTCAAAGGGTTACCTGGCCAAATCCGCCACCACCGCATCCAGCACGATCATCCCCGCCGTCGTGGCGCGGAGCCTTGCGTTGCCGACAGGCGCCACCAGGCCTTCTTCCTGCAGCACCGAGAGCCGCGCGCTTGAAAGGCCGCGACCCGAGAGCGCCTCGTAGCGCTGCAGGTCGATGCCTTCGGCCAGCCGCAGTCCCATCAGCAGGAACTCGTCCGCCTCTTCGGAACGCGTCAGGATCTCGCCGCCGGTAACGCCGTGGCCTTTGGCCTCGACCAGATTGGCCCAGGTCTCCGGCATTCTTTCCGCGATGGTCACCGTGCGGCGGCCGTTCTCGACGAAGCGACCATGGGCGCCCGGACCGACGCCGACATATTCGCCGTAGCGCCAATAGGTCAGATTGTGCCGGCTTTCCGCGCCCGGCCGCGCGTGGTTGGAAATCTCATAAGCGGGCAGGCCATGCGCCGCCGTTGCCTCCTGCGTCAGCGCGTAGAGGTCGGCGGCATGATCATTGTCGGGCAGCGTGAATTTGCGTGCCGCGTAAAGCGCGTGGAAGGGCGTGCCCTCCTCGATGGTCAACTGATAGAGCGACAGGTGGTCGACGGCATAGCCGATCGCCTGCTCCAGCTCCGCCCCCCACGCCTCCGGCGTCTGGCCGGGTCGCGCATAGATCAGGTCGAAGGAGAGGCGGGGGAAAATGTCGCGCGCGAGGCCAATGGCGTGCAGCGCCTCCTCGACATTGTGCAGCCGGCCGAGGAAGCGCAGATCCTTGTCGTTGAGCGCCTGCACGCCGAGCGAGACGCGGTTGACGCCGGCGGCGCGGTAGCCGCGGAAACGCTCGGCTTCGACCGAGGACGGGTTGGCTTCCAGCGTCACCTCGATGCCGGCCGGCACCGTCCAGTTCCTTGCCACGGCCTCCAGGACGGCGGCCACCGTTTCCGGCTTCATCAGCGACGGCGTGCCGCCGCCGAGAAAGATGCTGGTCACCTCGCGTGGCCCGGTGCGGGCCCGCATGGTTGCGAGCTCCGTCTCGAAGGCGCGGGCAAAACGCTCCTGGTCGACCGGCTGGTGGCGGACATGGCTGTTGAAGTCGCAGTAAGGGCACTTGGCTGCGCAGAACGGCCAGTGGATATAAACGCCGAAGCCGGGGCTGCGGTCGAGCGGTAGGGGCACTGCGCTCATGCGGGTCCTGATCGCGCCAAATCCAATCTGGCCAAATTCAATCGCACTTCGGCGAATTTCTGAAAGGCGCGGGCGCGGTGCGAAAGCGCCGTCGCCTGGCCGGGCCTCCAGCCATGCTTTTCTTGCGCGCTCATCTCGCCAAAAGTCTTGTCGAAACCGTTGGGCAGGAACACCGGATCGTAGCCGAAGCCGAGCGTGCCGCGCGGCGGCCACACCAGCGTGCCTTCGGCCTCGCCGCGATAATATTCGGCCTCGCCGTCGGGAAATGCCAGGCAGATTACGGCGACGAAGCGGCCGGTGCGCTGCGCGGGCTCCGTAGCGCCAACCTCCTGCAGCGCCACCTCGGTGCGCTGCATGGCCATGCCGAAATCCCTGCTGCCGTCCGGCGTCTCGGCCCAGTTGGCGGTATAGACACCGGGCGCGCCGTCGAGCGCGTCGACGCAGAGCCCGGAATCGTCCGACAGCGCCGGCAGGCCGGTCGCCTTGGCGGCGGCATACGCCTTGATATAGGCGTTCTCCTCGAAGGTGGTGCCGGTCTCGTCCGGTTCGGGCAGGCCGTATTCCTTGGCCGATTTCGCCTCGAATCCGAACGGCGCCATCAGGTCGGCGAATTCGCGCAGCTTGCCTTCATTGTGGCTGGCGACGACGATCTTTTTTTCCCCAAGGGAATGAAAAGGTTGCGAGTGCATCAGAAACCCCAGATCCTTGGCTCGGCGAACTCGATCGAATTGCCGGACGGGTCGCGGATATAGATCGAGTGCCCGCCCTGCGGCCATTCGAAATCGCTTTCGATGGCGATGTTGTTGGCGGCGAGATGCCTGCGCCATGCGGCGATTTCATCGGCGGTTGCCGCAAAGCAGAGGTGCCCTTCGCCGGCCGTGCCATGCGGCGGCACCTTCAGCCGAGCGTCCGGCGCCGGCGGGATTTTCGTTGCCTCGGCGTTGAAGAGAAGCAATACGCCGTCGCCGCAGCGGAAGAAAACGTGGCGCCCTTCGACCTTGCCCAAGGCTTCGAGGCCGATGACGTTGCGGTAGAAGGCTTCGGCGGCGTGTAGGTCTGTGACGTAGAGGGCGGATTCGAGGATTGCGGAGGGTATCACGAGGCCCCCCTCTCTGCCCTGCCGGGCATCTCCCCCTCAAAGGGGAAGATTGGCAGCTTCGGCGAAGGCGCCATTCTTGCAACGCTGGCGATTGGCGAAAGCCGTCGTGACACCCAATCTCCCCCCTTGAGGGGGAGATGGCCGGCAGGCCAGAGAGGGGGGCCTAGGCTCGGCATTCGGAAACCTACGCCACCGCCATCTGCTGCAGGCTCACCAGCCGCGAAATGCCCTTCTTCGCCAAGCCCATCAGCGCCGCGAACTGCTCCTCGGAGAAAGGCTCGCCCTCGGCCGTGCCCTGGATCTCGACGATGCCGCCCTTGCCGGTCATGACGAAATTGGCGTCGGTGCCGGCCGAGGAATCCTCCAGGTAATCAAGATCGATGACCGGCTGGCCGTCATGGATGCCGCAGGAAATTGCCGCGACATGGTCCTTCAGCACCTTGGCGACGCTCACCATCTGGCGCGCTTCCATCCAGCGCAGGCAATCGTAGAGCGCCACCCAGCCGCCGGTGATCGAGGCCGTGCGGGTGCCGCCATCGGCCTGGATGACGTCGCAGTCGACGGTGATCTGCTGCTCGCCCAGCGCCTGCAGGTCGACCACGGCACGCAGCGAGCGGCCGATCAGCCGCTGGATCTCCAGCGTGCGGCCGCCCTGCTTGCCGGCGGAGGCTTCGCGCCGCATGCGCTCGCCGGTCGAGCGCGGCAGCATGCCGTATTCGGCCGTCACCCAGCCCTTGCCGGAATTGCGCATCCAGGCCGGCACCTTTTCCTCCAGGCTGGCCGTGCACAGGACATGCGTGTCGCCGAACTTCACCAGGCACGAGCCTTCGGCGTGCTTGGAGACGCCGCGCTCGAAGGAGATGGCGCGCATTTCGTCGGCTTGGCGTTTGGAGGGGCGCATTCGGCCTTCTTTCTTGTCGTTTCCGGAATCGTGGCCGGCTTGTAGACGCATGCGGGGCAAGTCGCAAAGGAAAAGGACGCCGCGCAGGAAAACGGGCCGCGCGACTGCAAACGCGGCACCGTGTGACCGCGAGCGCGGCACCGGGTTGCGCCGCCGTAGCTTAAGTCTATATCTTTCGGAAGGAGGTTTCTCGCCGGAATGAACAAACCAGTCGATCCGACGTCGCAGTCGCCGGTACTTCAGTCACTCGACATGCGCTCGCGCGATATCTTCCGGCGGATTGTCGATTCCTATCTGCGCGACGGCGAGCCGGTTGGCTCGCGCAGCCTGTCGCGCATCCTGCCCTCCTCGCTGTCGCCCGCCACCATCCGCAACGTGATGAGCGACCTCGAGCATCTGGGGCTGATCTACGCGCCGCATGTTTCCGCCGGGCGGCTGCCGACCCAGACCGGCCTGCGCTTTTTCGTCGACGCCTTCATGGAGCTGGGCGACCTTTCCGACGACGAGCGCCGCACCATCGAGGCGCAGGTGCGCGCCTCCGGCTCGGGCGCGACGCTGGAGCATATGCTGACCGAGGCCAGCCAGATGCTGTCGGGCATGTCGCGCGGCGCCGGCCTCGTGCTCGCCTCCAAGCACGAGGTGGCGCTGAAGCACATCGAATTCATCCAGCTCGAGCCCGCAAAGGCGCTCGCCGTGCTGGTGTCGCAGAACGGTGATGTCGAGAACCGCGTCGTCGACCTGCCGGCCGGCACCACCGTGTCGCAGCTGCACGAAGCGTCCAATTTCCTCAATGCGCATATCCGTGGCCGGACGCTGGCCGAGGCGCGGGCGGAAATCGCCCGCATCAAGGACGAGACCAGGGCGGCCCTCGACACGCTGTCGCAGGATCTGGTCGAGAAAGGCCTCGCGGTCTGGGCCGGCGCCGAAAGCGGCCTGCCGGCGCGCCTTATCGTGCGCGGCCGCGCCAATCTCCTGGAAAACGTCACCGCCCAAGCGGACATCGAATTGCTTCGCCATCTGTTCGAGGATTTGGAAACCCAGGACGGACTGCTGCAGCTGCTCGATCTCGCCGAAGAGGGGCCGGGCGTGCGCATCTTCATCGGCTCGGAGAACAAGCTGTTTTCGCTGTCCGGCTCCTCGCTGGTCGTCGCCCCCTATCGCGACAAGGACGCCCGCGTCGTCGGCGCGCTTGGCGTCATCGGGCCGACCCGCCTGAACTACGCCCGCATCGTGCCGATGGTCGATTACACTGCACAACTGATTTCCCGCATGCTTCGTTAGGTGTATCGATATTCAGGTGAGGCCGGCCTGACCTGAACCTCGACACAGCTGAGGGTGCAAAGGAGAAGAACATGGCGCTGGAATCGCTCAAGGCCCAGATCAGCCTGCTGCTCGAGGAAATGGTGAACCAGCCCGAGGACGAGCACGAGATCCAGGAGCAGCTGCGCGAGAAATTGAGGGAGATGCGCGCCATGGGCCTGCCCCTGCCGGCTGATCTCGTCGAGTTGGAAAAGCGCCTCGACGACGACCTGGATGCCGAAGAGGCCTGAGGCCGGCAAGTCACGTGCGCGAGCTTCTCTTTTCGATCGTTAGCCCAATATGTTCTGTCTCCGGGGCCTTATCGACTGAGGCACCCGAGGGCAGGACATAGGCAGAGACGGAGGACAGCATGATGCGGATCGCCGGCCTTGCGGGCCTCGCGCTGGTTTTTGCCACGGCTGCCTTTGCGCAGCAGGCCGGTCAGCCCTTGCTCAGCGGCGAAAAAGCTTTCGGCGACTGGAAAGCCGACCGTCCGGGCGTGCGCCGGCTGCTGAAACCTGAGGATTTGCCGAAACCCGACATGACGGAGTCCGCTTCGAACGGCGGCGGCGTCACCGAGCGCCCCGAGGATGCGAAGCCAAAGCTTCCGCCTGGCTTTTCCGCCGAACTGATCGCATCCGGCATCGACAGTCCTCGCGTCGTGCGGGTGGCGCCGAACGGCGACCTCTTCGTTGCCGACAGCCGGGCGAACCAGGTGCGCGTCTATCGCCTGGCGGAAGGCAGCGCCAAGCCTGCACAGGAGTCGATCTTCGCCAAGGGCCTGACCCGGCCCTACGGCATCGCCTTCTACCCGCCGGGCGACAAGCCGCAATGGGTCTATGTCGCCAACAGCAACAGCGTCGTCCGCTTCCCCTATCGCGAGGGTGACCTCGAAGCGTCGGGCAAGCCGGAAACCATCGTCGCCAAAGTCCCCGCCAGCCACCACTGGACGCGCGACATCGCCTTCTCGCCCGACGGCAAGACGCTCTATCTGTCGGTCGGCTCCGGCTCCAACATCGCCGAGGACATGGGCGCGAAGCCGAAGGGCGGTGTCGAGGCGTGGACGAAATCGCAGCCGCTGGGCGAGGCCTGGGGTCCGGAACAGGGCCGCGCCGATGTGCTGGCCTTCGACCCCGACGGCAACAACCGCAGAACCGTCGCCACCGGCCTGCGCAACTGTTCCGGCATGACCATGCAGCCGGCGACGGGCGCGCTCTGGTGCGTCGTCAACGAGCGCGACGAGCTTGGCGACAACACCCCCTTCGAATATGCCACCGCGGTGAAGGAAGGCGCCTTCTATGGCTGGCCCTGGTATTATATCGGCGACAATGAGGACCCGCGCCACGAGGGCGCCCGCCCCGATCTCGCCGGCAAGGTCACGGTTCCGGACGTGCTGATACAGGCGCATTCGGCGCCGCTCAACATCGCCTTCTATGATGGCGCCAACTTCCCGGCCGATTTTAAGGGCGACGCCTTCGTCACGCTGCACGGCTCGTGGAACCGCAATGTCCGCACCGGCTACAAGGTGGTGCGGCTGAGGTTCAAGGACGGCAAGCCGACCGGCGAATACGAGGACTTCGCCACCGGCTTCGTCATATCCGACGACGCGGTCTGGGGCCGGCCGGTCGGCGTCGCCGTGGCCAGCGACGGCGCGCTGATCCTGACCGAGGACGGCAACGGGACGATCTGGCGTATTACGTATGGTGGGTAGCTCCCCCAACCTCGTCATTCCAGGGCGGAGCAGCCGCGAAGCGGCGTCGCGGAGACCCTGGAATCCATTCCGTGACCCTGATCAAAGAGTGCAGCGGCGCAGAATTCTGCACAGTTGTGGCGCTCGGAGGTCACGGAATGGATCCTCGGGTCTGCGCGCGTCGCTTCGCTCCTTGCTCCGCCCGTGGATGACGAGGTTGGGACGCTCCAGCCAATCTCCAAGGCGCCCGCCGGGCGACCGGCCAAATGCCCGTGCCAGTCGCGCTGGCGTAACGAATTCCAGTGCGAGGGAATTGATAAAAACCCAGCCCCACATACGCTAGGCCAGAACCATGACACTCACCGGATTCCTTGCCTACAGCGCCGCGCTCGGCGTCGCCGCCGCCATTCCAGGCCCCGGCGTCACGGCGCTTGTCGCCCGCGCGCTCGGCTCCGGCTTCCGGTCCTCGCTCGCCATGTCGTTCGGCCTGATGCTCGGCGACCTCACCTATCTCACCGCCGTCGTGCTCGGGCTCGCCTTCGTCGCGCAGACCTTCGGCATGGTCTTCCTCGCCATCAAATGGGCCGGCGTCGCCTATCTCGCCTTCCTCGCCTGGCGCTTCTGGACCAGCGGCATCACGCCCGAGACCGTCGAGGCGCGGAAGGCCAAAGGCGGGCTGGTGTCGAGCTTCATCGCCGGGCTGACGGTGACGCTCGGCAATCCCAAGACGATGATCTTCTATCTCGCCATCACGCCGACCATCGTCGACCTGAAGACGATCACGCTCGCCGACTACGCGATTCTTGCGATGCTCACCGTGGCGGTTCTGTTCGTGGTGCTGGTGCCTTATCTGGCGCTCGCAGCCAAGGCGCGCTGGTTCCTGAAATCGCCGCGCGCGCTGAAGGTGCTGAACCGCACCGCCGCCGGCTTCATGATGGGCGCGGCTGCCGCCATAGCGGCGCGTCAATAGGTTCCAATCTCAACCGATCCCGGATTCGGCCAAACTATTCCTGAAACCCGGCTTGGCGGAAAATGCATTTCCGGCCGCGGGCGCTTTTGAGCAACCGCCCCACTCGGATATTTTCCAGCCTCAGCCTATCTTGCGCGGCTGAAAGCCTTATTCTGTCTGCCTGTGCCATTGCCTTGGGAGCGAAACCAATGAACAAGCCCGTCACCTCCGCGCGCGTGCCCGGCCGCGGCCGCGTCTTCAACTCGATCACGGAGACGATTGGCGACACGCCGCTGGTCAGGCTGGACAAGTTCGCGAAGGAAAAGGGCATCGTCGCCAACCTTCTGGCCAAGCTCGAATTCTTCAACCCGATCGCCTCCGTCAAGGACCGCATCGGCGTCGCCATGATCGAGGCGCTGGAGGAGGCCGGCAAGATTTCGCCCGGCAAGACCACGCTGATCGAGCCGACTTCCGGCAACACCGGCATCGCGCTCGCCTTCGCCGCCGCCGCCAAGGGCTACAAGCTGATCCTCACCATGCCGGAGACGATGTCGGTCGAGCGCCGCAAGATGCTGGCGCTGCTCGGAGCCGAGCTGGTGCTGACCGAGGGCCCGAAAGGCATGAAGGGCGCCATCGCCAAGGCCGACGAGCTCGCCGCGACGCTGCCCAACGCCATCATCCCGCAGCAGTTCGAAAATCCGGCCAACCCCGAAATCCACCGCCGCACCACGGCCGAGGAAATCTGGAACGACACCAATGGCGAAGTCGACATCTTCGTCGCCGGCATCGGCACAGGCGGCACTATCACCGGCGTCGGCCAGGTGCTGAAGAAGCGCAAGCCTTCGCTGCACGTCGTGGCGGTCGAGCCGGAAGCCTCGCCGGTTCTGTCGGGAGGCCAGCCCGGCCCACACAAGATCCAGGGCATCGGCGCAGGCTTTGCGCCCAAAATCCTCGACACCTCGATCTATGACGAGGTCGTCAGGGTCTCGAACGAGGATTCGGTCGCCAATGCGCGTCTCGTCGCCCGGCTCGAAGGCGTTCCGGTCGGCATCTCGTCGGGCGCGGCACTCCAGGCGGCAATCGTCGTCGGCTCTCGGCCGGAGAACAAGGGCAAGACCCTCGTCGTCGTCATCCCCTCCTTCGCCGAGCGCTATCTCTCGACCATCCTGTTCGACGGGCTGGGGGCCTGAACGGACTGGACCGCTGAAAAGGCACCGGTGGCATTCGTCGGCGGCTTGAGGCAGGCGCCGCTTCCGGCTCATATCGCCGCCGGCCCAATCGGCCGATGGGAGGATTTTCATGTACAAGCTCTATACGCGCCCAAACAGCGGCGGCTTCGTCGTCGAGGCGGCGCTTGCCATGGCCGGCGCGCCCTTCGAGCAGATCGACGTGCCCAAGAAGGATCCGCCGGATCCGGCCTTCCTCGCCATCAGCCCTTTGAACCAGGTGCCCGTGCTGATGCTGCCGGACGGTCATTCGTTGACCGAATCGGCGGCAATCTGCATCCTGCTTGCCGAACGCCACCCTGAAGCGTGTCTCGCGCCGCAAGCGGGCTCGCCCGCCCGCGCCGATTTCCTGCGCTGGCTGACTTTCATGTCGTCGGTGCTCTACCCGGCGGTGCTGCGGCTCTATTATGCCCATCGCTACACCGCCGATGGCGACGGCCTGCAGCCGGTTAAGCAGGCGGCGGTCGCCGAGATGGATCGCGGCTTTGCCATTCTCGATCAGGCTTTGGCCGGCCGCGACTGGCTGGCCGGCAAGACGCTGTCGCTGGCGGACATCTACCTCGTCATGCTGGTGGCCTGGCATCCCGAGGTCCAGAAGGCGCGCGGCGCCTGGCCGAACATCGAACGCCTGTGGGCGAGGCTGCGCGAGAATGAGCTGATGCGCAAGCTGAACGCATCGCACGACATGTGGGCCTAGGGCAATTCCAGGCAAGTGCGCAGCGGTTGCGCTGGCAGATCGCACGCCTTGGAGATTGGCCGAAACGGTCCGGCATCGTCATCCACGGGCGAAGCAAGGAGCGAAGCGACGCGCGCAGACCCGAGGATCCATTCCGTGACTTCGACGCGCCGCAACGATGCAGAATTCTGCGCCGTTTGCATCCTTCGGCCAAGGTAACGGCATGGATTCTAGGGTCTGCGCGCGTCGCTTCGCTCCTTGCTCCGCCCTAGAATGACGAGGTCGGGAGGCTGCAGCCAATCTCCCTGGCATTGCCCTAATTCCTGACGAGCTTCGCCTTCTCGCCCTGCAGGAAACGCCGCAGCGCGGCGTCGCGCTCAAGGCCGATCGCCCGGTCGTAGGATTCTGCCGCCTGCTTGATATTGCCGAGTCTCGCCAACAACCCGGCGCGGGCGGCCCAATAGGGCTGGTAGTCCTGCAGCCGCTTGTCGTCGCCCAGCACGTAAAGCGCCGCTAGGCCGGCCGTAGCGCCCTCGGTTTCGGCGATCGCCACCGCCCGGTTGATCGCCACCACGGGCGAGCCGGCCACGGCCTGCAGCGCGTCATACAGCTGGCGGATCGCCGCCCAGTCGGTGCCGCTGCCGCGCCGGCGTGCCGTATGGGCGGACTGCACGGCGGCCTCCAGCTGGTAGCGGCCGATGATCCCCCTTTGCGCGGCGCGCACCAGCAAGGCTTCCGCCTCGTCGATCAGGCTGTCGTCCCAGAGCGCGATGTCCTGCTCGGCTAAAGGCACGAAATCCCCCTCCGGGCCGCGTCTCGCCGAGCGGCGCGCCTCGGCGAACAGCATCAGCGCCAGCAGGCCGAGCGCCTCGGGCTCGTCCGGCATCAGCGAGGCGACCAGCCGGCCGAGCCAAATCCCTTCGGCGGCGAGATTGCGCCGCCGGCTGTCGGTGCCGGTCGGATCCGACCAGCCTTCGGCGAAGGTGGCGTAGATCGCTTCCAGCACCGCGCCCAGCCGCTCGCCGAGCTCCGCCTGCTCCGGCACACGAAACGGAATCCCGGTCTCGCGGATGCGCGCTTTGGCCCGCACCAGCCGCTGGCCCATCGTTGCCGGCGAAACCAGGAAGGCCGAGGCGATCGTCGCGGCGTCGAAACCGAGGATCGTCTGCAGGATCAGCGGCGCGCGCACGCTGGCCTCGATCGCCGGATGGGCGCAGGCGAACATCAGCCGCAGTCGATCGTCGGGCAGATCTTCGCCCCGCACGCGCTCCTCCATCTCCTCGGCGATCAGCTTCAGATGATCGCGCGCCGCCTCGCCGGTCAGACGACGCCGCACGGCGTCCACGTCGCGCCGCCGCGCCACGGCGAGCAGCCAGGCTTCGGGCTGCGCCGGCACGCCGGTTCGCGGCCAGCGTTCGAGCGCGGCGGCGAAGGCATCGGCCAGCGCGTCCTCGGCGCCAGCGACGTCGCGCGTGCGCGCCGCGAGCCAGGCGACCAGCTTGCCGTAGCTGCGCCGGGCGGCCGCCTCGGCCGCCGCCCGCGCGATCTCCGAGCGATCATCCATCGCGGGGTCACTCCGCGGCGGCGACGTACTCTGCCATTTCCCAGATCGGCCGCAACTCGACCGTGCCGGTGCTGGACGCGGGGCAGCGCGCAGCCCATTCGATGGCCGTGTCGATGTCGGCTGCCTCGATCATGTAGAAACCTGCCAGCTGCTCCTTGGTGTCGGCATAGGGGCCGTCGAGCACGTTGGTCTTGCCGTCCGCCATCCGCACCGCGGTAGCCGCCTGCGTCGGGCGCAGCCGCTCGCCGGCGATGTACGCGCCGGATTTCTTCAGCGCCTCGGTATAGGCGCCATAGGCTGCGAGCACCTGCTGGGTCTGCTCCTTCGGAGCATTCGCCATCGCGGCTTCGTCATTGTAGATCAAAAGCATGTATCGCATGGTCTTCTCCCGTTTCTTGAGGGCCGCATCGTCGCGTGCCGGCCTATGTCGTGCGGCCTCGGCCGATTTCGACAGGCGCCGCGAGAATCTTTTTTTGCCGCGCCGCTGATGTGCCGGTCGATCGGCTCCTTTTGCCGCTACTCAACCATTGGTCTAACGCACGCAATTGCGGGTTGGCATTTGCCTTGCGCCGTCTAAACTCGTCGCGGGCTCGCCAGGAGGAGCGGATTGCGGGCCGGCATTTCAGGGAGGAAATCGCGATGTTCAATTTCAGGACCAAGCTTGTTGCCGCCGGCGCGCTGGCCTTGGCGCTCGGCCTTGGCGCCGTGTCGGCCGGGGCGCAGGAATTCATCAATGTGCTCACCGGCGGCACGTCTGGTGTCTACTATCCGCTCGGGGTCGCCCTGTCGGAGATTTACGGCAAGGGCATCGAAGGCGCCCGCACGCAGGTTCAGGCGACCAAAGCGTCGGTCGAGAACCTCAACCTGCTGCAGCAGGGCAAGGGCGAGATCGCCTTTGCGCTCGGCGATTCGGTCAAGATGGCTGCCGAAGGCAACACGGAGGCCGGCTTCCCGGGCAAGCTCGACAAGTTGCGCGGCATTGCCGCGATCTATCCCAATTACATCCAGATCGTCGCCAGCCAGGACTCCGGCATCAAGACGCTCGCCGACCTCAAGGGCAAGAGCCTGTCGGTCGGCGCGCCTGCCTCCGGCACCGAGCTCAACGCGCGCGCCATCTTCGCCGCCGCCGGTCTCAAATACGAGGATCTCGGACGGGTCGAATACCTGCCCTTCGCCGAGTCGGTCGAGCTGATCAAGAACCGCCAGCTCGACGCCACCTTGCAGTCGGCCGGCCTCGGCGTCGCTTCCATCCGCGATCTCGCCACCTCGATTCCCATCAACGTCGTCGCTGTGCCGGCCGAGGACGTCGCCAAGATCGGCGCGCCCTATCTTTCCGTGGTTATCCCGAAAGGCACCTATGAAGGCCAGACGCAGGATGTCGCGACCGCCGCGGTCGGCAATTTCCTGATTACCCGGGCCGACGTCTCCGACGAGACCGCCTACCAGATGACCAAGCTGCTGTTCGAGCATCTCGACCAGTTGGTAGCCGCCCATGCCGCCGCCAAGGCGATCGATCCGGCCAAGGCGCTGGACGGCATGCCCGTGGCGCTGCATCCCGGCGCGGAGAAATATTACAGGGAAAAAGGGCTGCTGAAGTAGAAAGAGTGGTGCGACTAGCTGAGATGTCTTCGCCAAGCACCCCCCTCTGGCCTGCCGGCCATCTCCCCCTCAAGGGGGGAGATCAGCAGCTTGGGCGCCGGCATTTCATCTACGCCGTTGGCGATTTGCGAAAGCCGCGACGACAGCCAATCTCCCCCCTTGCGGGGGAGATGCCCGGCAGGGCAGAGGGGGGTGCCTCGCATTCGTTCGTCTTGGAGCCCGTCGGATGAGCGAAGCCAAGCCCGCAACAACAAGCGACGGCAACCCGCCCACGTTCCATCTTCCCGTCGCCGAGGAACAAGTCGAAGGTCTGCCGCCCGGTTTTGGCGAAGGCCTCGCCGGCAAGGCGGCCTTCCTGATTGCGGTCGCTTTTTCGGTCTTCCAAATCTACATCGCCGCCTATGGCAGCCTGCCCAGCCAGGTGGTGCGGGCCATGCATGTCGGCTTCCTGCTGCTGCTCGGTTTCGGCCTGATCGCCAATCTGCGCGCCAGGAGCGCCGCGGCGAAGGTGGGCTTCTGGGTGCTTGGCGTGCTGGGATTCGCCACCGGCCTCTACAATTGGGTCTTCTATGCCGACCTCATCCGCCGCTCCGGCTTCCTCACCACGCCGGACCTGATCGTCGGCGCACTGCTGGTGGTGCTGGTCTTCGAGGCGGCGCGGCGGCTGATGGGCCTGCCGCTGGCGGTCATCGCCTTCATCTTCCTCGCCTATTGCTTCGTCGGCAATCATTTGCCGCCGCCCTTCATCCATCGCGGCTATGATTTCGCGCAGCTTGTCGACACCTTCGCCTATGGCACCGAAGGCATATACGGCACGCCGGTCTATGTTTCGGCGGCCTATATCTTCATCTTCGTCGTCTTTGCCGCCTTCCTCGAACGGGCCGGCATGATCGCGCTGTTCAACGATTTCGCGCTCGGTCTCGTCGGTTCGTGGCGCGGCGGCCCGGCCCAGGTCTGCGTGCTGTCCTCGGCGTTGATGGGCACCATCTCCGGTTCGGGCGTCGCCAATGTCGTCGCCAGCGGCCAGTTCACCATCCCGCTGATGAAGCGCTTCGGCTTCCGCTCCGCCTTCGCCGGCGCGGTCGAGGCGACCTCATCGATGGGCGGCCAGATCATGCCGCCGGTGATGGGAGCCGTCGCCTTCATCATGGCCGAGACGCTGAACATCCCATACGCCGAGGTGGTCAAGGCGGCGATCATCCCGGCGCTACTCTATTTCGGCGCCTGCTTCTGGCAGGTGCATCTGGAAGCCGGCAAGGCCGGCCTGCACGGCATGGCCAAGGCGGAGTTGCCCAATCCCTGGGAAGCGGTCAGGAAGCACTGGCCGCTCGTGCTGCCGCTCGCGGTGCTGGTCTATCTGCTGTTTGCCGGCTACACGCCGATCTTCGCCGGCACGATGGGCCTTGCGCTGACCATCGTGCTTATCCTCGGCACGCCGCTGGCGGCGTTGATCGGGCCGTTCGCCTTTCGCCTCGTTTTCTGGCTGGCGCTCGGTCTTGCGGCGGCATCCTTCATGCGCTTCGGCGTCAATGTGCTGAGCCTCGTCATCGCAGCGCTCGTCATTGCCTGCCTCGCCTTCAAGGGCGGGCGCGAGACGCTGCGCATTTGCGTCGATTCGCTTGCCGAAGGGGCGAAGAACGCCCTGCCCGTCGGCATCGCCTGCGCCATCGTCGGCATCGTCATCGGCACGCTGACGCTCACCGGCATCGCTTCCACCTTCATCGGTTGGATCATCTCCATCGGCGAGAACAATCTGTTCCTGTCGCTGGTGTTGACCATGCTCACCTGCCTGGTTCTCGGCATGGGCATTCCGACCATCCCGAATTACATCATCACCTCCTCGCTTGCCGGCCCGGCGCTGCTTTCGCTCGGCGTGCCGCTGGTGGTCAGCCACATGTTCGTCTTCTATTTCGGCATCATGGCCGACCTGACCCCGCCGGTGGCGCTCGCCGCCTTTGCCGCCGCACCCATGGCCAAGGAAAGCGGCCTCAAGATCGGCATCCAGGCGACCAAGCTCGCCATTGCCGGCTTCGTCGTGCCGTTCATGGCCGTCTACACGCCGGCGCTGATGCTGCAGGACGCCGGTCCCATCGCGGCGTCGTTCGGCTACCCCGTCGAGGTCGGCTATATCCTCATCAAAGCCTGCATGGGCATCGTGCTCTGGGGCGCCGCCGCCGTCGGCTTCCTCGCCCGCCGCATGGCCTGGTGGGAGCGTCTCGTCGCGTTCTGCGCCGGCCTGCTGCTGGTGGCCGCATTGCCGCTCACCGACGAGACCGGCTGGGCGCTGGGGTTTGTCTGGATCGGCTGGCACTGGTGGCGCGCCCGCCGGCTGTCCACGGCCGGGACCGCATGAGCCTGTGCATCCTCGCCGCAGGCAAGACGGTGACGCTTGCCGTCGCCGCCTTCACGCTTTCCTGGACGCATTCGGTGGAACGGACGCGCTGGCAGGAGGATTGGAAAGTGTTGCCGGCCGGGCTGCAGGCCGTTGAGGCGCGGGTCAAGGGCTCCGGCGCCGGCATGGAGCCGCCGGAGGGCTCTGTGCTGCGCAGCGGCTGGTGGGTCTATGCGCCACGGATCGGACCCCAGCCGCGCCTGGTGCTCGCGGCGTCCGGCGCCACCGGGAAGGGTTGGACGCTGTGCACGGCCGCCGGCTGCCGCGAATTGGGCGAGACGGCCGGCGAACCCACCGTGCTTGAACCGTGCGACGGCTCGAGCCAGCCGCGATAGCGCACGATCAGCCCGGCGACCGGGTGCGATATCTCGACATGGAAGCGGAAGCGGCCGTCCTCGACGGTTTCGTACGCGGTCGAGCGCGGACAAAGCCACATCGGCAGCGGCAGGCCGAGAAAGCTCCAGCGGCGCAGCACGAGCGACAGGCGGTTCTTGCCCGCCACCAACGCCATGGCGAAGGTGAGCGGGCCGAAGCGCTCGCAAAGCAGCCGCTCCGATCGGCGACGCCCGGCAAACTGCCAGCTCGAAAAACCGTACGTTGCGAAAGTCCGCGTCCAGGTCTCACCGTGCCCGTCGGCAGCGAAACGCACCTTGACGGGGACATCGGCCGCGCCAGGTGGGAAGCCGGCCATGCGGGCGGCAAGCCGGCTAAGAATGCCGCCGCCGCGTTCGATGCTGGCGCGTCCATTCGCCATTGCCGCTCCCTCATGCATGGCGCGGATTTCAGCCGGAAGGCTTTCCCACGCATCGCCGAGCAGATCGGGATAAAGCGCCTTCCCTTTGCCGGTGTCGTCCCTGAAGCCGGTGTAAATCGTCTTGCCGGCGAACGGCGTTTCATAGTCCTCCAGCTCGACGTCGCGCACGGCCGCCCGCGCGCCTGGTGGGGGCATGCGGCCGTCGAGCGCCTTGCGGACGATCGCCGCGACCGCCATGGACGGGATCAGCGGCCCGTCATCGCCCTCGGCCAACAGGTGCCAGGACCGCTTGTTTGGTCTGCCCTCTGCATCTGCGCCGTCGACCTCCACGAACATACCGCCGCGATGCTCGCCCCATGACAGCCGGTTGGTCGCCCAATGCATCAGCGGCGCCAGCGGCGACAGCGACCGCACCAGGCCAGCGCGGACCAGCCAAGCCAGGCCGATCAGCGCCCGGTGCAGCAGCTCGGGCACCGGGCCGGCGCCCATCCAGATCATCTTCGTTTCCGGCCACAACGCCTGCAGCGCGCGCAAATCCGGCACGTCGACCAGCGAGAACAGCGTGTTTCTCAACGGCACGCGCCCGGGCGGCGCGATCGTATAGCGCATCTGCTCGGTGAGCGGATAACCTTCGGCCGGTCTGCCGCCCCGCAGCATCTGCACCGGCCGGCCGGCATAGCTTGCAATGGCGCGGATGACGTTCTCGCCGACGCCGGCGAAGGGCGATGGCGCAATGCCGCCGCGGATGCCGTCGACACGCACCATGCCGGCCGAAAGGCGCCGCACGACCGCCGCCGTCAGCACAGGAAAGCTCGACACGCCGGAGAGCACCATCACGCCGGCCGCCTTAGCCGCCGCGTCGAAGGCTGATACCCCGGCGACGAAGTCCGAACCGTCGGCAAGGTCGAGATAGTGGATGCGCGCACCGATACAGGCTTGGACCAGCCGGTGGCGCCCCTCGCCATAGGCCTGGAACGGACCGCTGGCGTCGACCACGATGTCGGGCAGCATGCTGGCGAGTTGCGCGGCAAGGTCGCCGTCGCGGTCGAATGCCGTCGGCACAAGCCTGGCCTCGGTCGCGTCCCGTCCTCTGCAGTAAGCCTCGGCCCTGGCGAGCGACCGGCCGGCGATGATGAGCTCGAGGCGTGGCTCGTTCTCCAGCAATCGGACGATGCGTCCGCCGAAGGTGCCGTAGCCGCCGACGATGAGAAGCTTCATGCCTTGCCCCCAAGCCTGCCGTAACCGCCGTCAGCCGATCAATCGCTCCCGCAACTCGGCCGAGGGTATCTCGCAACTGTCTTTCCGGCCGAATAGCGCGTAGCGGTTCTTGGCGACGCGGTCATAGAGCCAGTCGCGCAGCGGCCGCGGCAGGATGAGCAGCGCCTTCGCGGAGCGCCATGGCCAGCCGAGCGCGTCCATGACGGCGACGAAACTGTCGAGCTTGGTGAAGGCCGCGCCGTCGATGATGGCGAGGTTGCTGTCGTAGTCGTCGGTCGGCAGGCCGTGCTCGCGAAACAGCGCCTCGCCGAGCGGCGACTGCGCGGTGGCGAAGCGGAAACGTCTTTTCCGGTCAAGCTTGAGGATGAGCTGAACGAAGCCCGAGCAGAACACGCAGACGCCGTCGAACACGATCAGCGGCTGGCGGGCGTCATAGGCCCGGTGCGGCAAGATGGGACGTTCGGGCAGGTCGGTCATGGCGGCCCCGGCTGCTTGTGACCCCCTTACGCTGTACCAAGGGGACACTAAGCTAGGGGAGACACTAAGGCAGCCGGCGGCGGCGTCAAAGTCGCGGCGTTGTCGCACGCCAGTTGCCGGCGAGCGTCAACCGCTCGGCGCGATAGGTGGTGGCGCGCTGGTCGGCGGCCGGCCGGCAGATGCGGCCATGGTGGGCTCGTTCGCGGGTCATGATCAGTTCACGCCGACGCCCAGCGAGTTGCCGCGGCGCGCGCAGGCCGGCCCTGGGCCGCGCATGTAGTAGCGCTCCGGCCGATAGGTCGGTGCGACGAATTCGCGAATGGCTGCTGCATAGCCGGCGATGTGATTCCAGAAGTTCATTTTACTGGTCCCTGTCCCGCTTTCGGATGTCCCGTCCGAATTGTTCGAGAGCATAGCGTCGAGGCGTGAATAGTCGGTGAACGTGATGTTAATTTCTGGTCCGAAACACGTTGCTTCGTGGCGGGATTGCGGCTGATTCGGGGTCTTTCGGCGCCTTTCGTCGCGATTCCGCTCCGTGTGACTTTTGCATCACATATGTTTCGTTCCGATGTCGCTTGCGCGCGCATCTGTTTCACGTCCGGCCGGTGACAGGGAATTTCCTTTCGTGCGCCTGGTCGGGCAGGAACCTGTCCCGGAACACGACGTTGACCCCTCAAGGCCGGGGGCGAACCGGCCGTGTTGGCGGCCCTCTGCCGCGCAACTTCCCGACAATGCGAAACATGGAAAGGCAACCGCCATGGGCTTCTTTTCGAAAGACATCAAGACGCTGGACGACCTCTTCATCCACACGCTGCGCGACATCTATTATGCCGAGAAGCAGATCGAGAAATCGCTGCCGAAGATGATCGACAAGGCGACCGATCCGCAATTGAAGGGCGGCTTCGAGAAGCATCTCGCGCAGACCAAGGGTCACATCGAGCGGGTCGAGCAGGTGTTCGAGCTGCACGGCGTCAAGGCCAAGACCGTCAATTGCCCGGCCATCGACGGCATCCTCGCGGAGGCTGACGAAGTCAGCGGCGATGTCGACGACAAGGAGGTCCTCGACGCTGCGCTGATCGCCTCCGCCCAGGCCGTCGAGCACTATGAGATAACGCGCTACGGCACGCTGATCGCCTGGGCCAAGCAGCTCGGCCGCAGCGACTGCGCCAACGTGCTGGCCAAGAACCTCAAGGAAGAAGAGGCGACGGACCGCAAGCTCACCGAGATCGCGGAAAGCAAGGTCAATCTGCAGGCCGCCGAATAGCAGGCTGCGTGGCCAGCCCTCCCGGAACCCAAGCGAACCCCTGTCCGTTGCGATTGAAACCGCATCGCGCAGGAGTTCGCAATGGCACCACGCCCGGCTTGGAAGGGCTATCTCAAACTGTCGCTGGTCACATGCGCCATCGAGCTCACCAACGTCGTGACCCATGCCGAGAAGGTCTCTTTCCGCATCCTCAACCGCAAGACCGGCAACACCGTCAAGCGCATCTATGTCGATGCGGGCACCGGCAAGCCGCTTGAGGAGGGCGACGAGGTCAAGGGCTATGAGGTGAGCGACGGCGACTTCGTCCATATCGAGGAGGACGAGATCGAGGCGGTGCAGATCGAATCCTCACACACGATGAGCCTCGACGGCTTCGTCGAGAAATCCTCGATCGAGCAGATCTACCTCGACACGCCCTACTATGTTTCCCCGGCGGACGAGGTGTCGCAAGAAGCCTTCGCCGTCATCCGCGACGCGATGGCGGCCAGGAAGATGGCGGGGCTTGCGCGCATCGTGCTTTATCGGCGCGAGCGGCCGGTGGCGATCGAGCCGCTCGGCAAGGGCATGGTGCTGACCACCTTGCGCTACGACGACACGGTGCGCCGGCCGGCGACGGTGTTCGAGGACATCGCGGCGGCGAAGACCGACAAGGAGATGATCGACCTGGCCCAGCACATCATCGACGGCAAGAAGACGAAGTTCGACCCGTCGAAATTCGACGACCGCTACGAGGAGGCGCTGCTTGAGCTGATCCGCGCCAAAAAGGCGGGCAAGAAGGCGCCCCAGGCCAAGGCGCAGCCAAAGCCGTCCAATGTGGTCAACCTGTTCGATGCGTTGAAGAAGAGCCTGAACGCGGAAGGCGGCGGCAAAGCCGGCAAGGCCACATCGAAAGCGGCGGCCGGGAAAAGCAAGAGCAAGCCCGCGCCAAAACGCAAATCCGCATAGGAGGATGGCGGCATGGCCGGCCTCGAGCAGTATCACGCCAAGCGCGACTTCAAGAAGACCGCCGAGCCGGCCGGCAAGGTCGGCAGGCAAAAGCAAGGCGGCGGCATCTTTGTCGTCCAGAAGCATGCGGCCACGCGGCTCCATTATGATTTCCGGCTTGAGCATGACGGCGTCTTGTGGAGCTGGGCGGTGACGCGCGGCCCGAGCCTCGATCCGCATGAGAAGCGGCTGGCCGTGCATGTCGAGGATCACCCGATCGACTACGCGTCCTTCGAAGGCACAATTCCGAAGGGCCAATATGGCGGCGGCTCGGTGATCGTCTGGGACGAAGGCAAGTGGACGCCGGATGGCGATCCGGCCAAGGGCATGAAGAAGGGCCATATCGACTTCGAGCTCGAGGGCCACAAGCTCAACGGCCGCTGGCATCTGGTCAGGCTGCGGCCCCGCCCGGGCGAGAAGCGCGACAACTGGCTGCTGATCAAATCCGACGATGCCGCCGCCCGGCCCGGCGAGGATGTTCTCGAGGAGGAACCGAAATCGGTGAAGTCGGGCCTGACCATCGAGGAGGTGGGCGAAGGCAAGACCGCCAGGGGGCAGACACCGAAAGTCTGGCAATCCAACAGGCCGGCTGCCGCCAAGACCAAGGCCGGGCCTGGCAAGCGTCTCGAATTCATCGAGCCGCAGCTGGCGACGCTGGAAAAGGATGCGCCCGCCGGCGAGGACTGGCTGCATGAAGTCAAATTCGACGGCTACCGCATGCAGGCGCAGATCGCCGGCAGCGAGGTCCGGCTGCTCACTCGCGCCGGTCTCGACTGGACGGACAAATTCGATGGTCCTGTCACCGCTGCGCTTGCCAGGCTGAAATGCCGCGACGCCATCATCGACGGCGAGATCGTGGTTTTGGCCGACAGCGGCGTGTCGTCCTTCCCGTTGCTGCAGGCGGACCTGTCGGCCCGCCGCGCCGACCGCTTCGTCTACTATGTCTTCGATCTGATGCGGCTCGACGGCAGGGACCTGCGCCGCGAGCCTTTGGTCGAACGCAAGCAGGCACTGGCAGAGCTGCTGGGCCAGCAGCCCGAACATTCGGCGCTGCGCTTCAGCGACCATTTCCACGAGCCGGGCAAGGTCATGCTGCAGCATGTCTGCCGCATGGGCCTGGAAGGCGTGGTGTCGAAACGCGCCGACGCGCCCTACCGCAGTGGGCGGGGGCTCTCCTGGATCAAATCCAAATGCACGCTGCGCCAGGAATTCGTCATCGGCGGCTATCTGCCCTCGGACAAGACCGGGCGCGGCCTGCGCTCGCTGCTGGTCGGCTTCAACGAAGGCGGCAAGCTGCACTATGCCGGCCGTGTCGGCACCGGCTTTTCCGGCAAGGTGATGACCGATTTAAAGAAGAAGCTCGACGGCCTCAAGGCGGCGGCCTCGCCGTTCTCGGCCGCCGTGCCCAAGGGCAAGGGCCTCACCTTCGTCAAGCCGGAACTTGTCGGCGAGGTGGAGTTCCGCAGCTGGACTTCCGACCGTATAATCCGGCACGCCTCGTTCCAGGGGTTGCGCGAGGACAAGCCGGCGGAGGAAGTCGTGCAGGAACAGCCGAAGAAGGCCGAAACCGGGGCGAAGCCGGGTGCAAAGACCGCGCCGAAACCCTCGGCCGGAACGGCGAAGACCTCGATCAAGCTCTCGCATCCCGACAAGCTGCTATGGCCCGACGAAAAGGTTTCCAAGCGGGACCTGCTCGATCACTACGCTCTGGTCTGGCCGCGCATGGCAGAATTCGTCGTCAACCGGCCGCTGAGCCTGGTGCGGGCGCCGGACGGCATCCACGGCCAGCGCTTCTTCCAGAAACACGCCTCGCCCGGCATGAGCGACAAGATCGCCAGGATGAAGGATCCGACCGATGGCGAGGAGATACTGTTCATCAAGGATTTCGACGGGCTGGCCGCGCTTGTCCAGTACGGCGTGGTCGAGGTGCACATCTGGGGCTCGACGATCGATAAGCTGGAAAAGCCGGACCAGATCATCTTCGATCTCGATCCCGATGAAGGCGTCGATGTCGGCCGCGTGCGCGAGGCGGCGCTCGACATCCACGAGCAGCTCAACGAGCTGTCGCTGCCGAACCTGGTCAAGACCTCAGGCGGCAAGGGCTATCACGTGCTGGTGCCGCTGAAGCCCTCGGCGGAGTGGGACGAGGTCAAGGATTTCGCGCATGATTTCGCCCGCGCGCTCGAGCAGGCCGCGCCCGACCGCTACACGGCGACGCTGTCGAAGAAGGCGCGCACCGGCAAGATCTTCGTCGACTATCTGCGCAACGGCAGGGGCTCGACCACCGTCGCGCCCTATTCCTCGCGCGCCAAGAAGGGCGCGACGATATCGATGCCGGCGACCTGGCCGGAGATAAAGAAGGGCCTGGCGCCGAATGCGTTCCCGCTTGGGGATGCTTCCACGCTGGCACAGCTGAAGAAGGCCGATCCGTGGAAGGAGTTTTTCAAGCTGGGGAAGGTGCTGAAGCGGGGGTAGGTTTGCGTGGACGGCAGAGCCGGCAAAGCCGCGATCCTTCGCGCCGACATTGCGAAGGTATCGCTTGCGCGTGACCCTACGCCAGAAACACCCGCTCAAACTCCTGCTTGCCCGTCGGCGAGAACACCACGGCACGGCTGTCCTTCTCGCGCCGCGCCCATTTCTCGGCGAGGATCTTGTCGAGGATGGCCGCACCCAGCGTGCCGGCGAGGTGCGATCGCCGCACGCTCCAGTCGAGGCAGGCGCGGCAAACCGGCCGCCGAGCCTTGACACCGGTCTCGATGCCGAGCGCGGAAAAATGCGCGGCGCCGGACGGCGAGAGCCTGATCTGGTTGTCGTCGCGCAGCAAAAGCTTCCTGTCGAGCAGCCGGTCGAGCATCGTAACCGCCTGCTCGCCGGCTAGGTGATCGTAGCAGACTCGCGCCACGCGCATGGCCGCGTCGCGCGGTCCCGGCCGCACCCGTCTCGGGCCGACCGCTTCGGCGACGCCGATGATCGCCTCGATCATGCCGGCCACCTGCGCGCCGGCGAGACCGTAATAGCGGTGTCGGCCCTGGCTGGCCAAGGTCAGCAGGCCGCCATCCATCAGCTTCGACAGATGCGAGGAAGCGGTGGGCAGCGACACGCCGGCTTCCAGCGCCAGTTCCGACGCCGTCAGCGCCGTACCGCCCATCAGGGCGTTCAGCATGTTGGCGCGGGCCGGGTCGCCGACCAGGCTGGCGATGCGGGCGATGTCGGGTCCTTCACGCATGGTTCGATCCTCATCGAAGCATTCCTGTCAGGGAAGCACTATTCTGCGGTCGGCTCAAGCAGCGCGGCAAACTCTCCTGGCAGGAGAATGCCTAGCACAAAGGCGCAAGCGATGTTTCGACCGCGGTCGAACCGTCGTCGTCCAAAACCAGCCGACGAGGAGACCGGCATGACCATCACCTGCTTTATCCGCTACGAGATCGACCCGTTCGGCAAGGCGGCGTTCGAGCAATATGCACGGGCCTGGGGCCAGGCCATTCCGCGCTGCGGCGCCGACCTGATCGGCTATTACGCCCCGCATGAAGGCTCGGCCACCACCGCTTACGCCGTCTACAACATCGAGAGCCTCGCGGCCTATGAGGCCTATCGCGCCCGGCTTGCCGCCGACCCGGCGGGCAAGGCAAATTACGAATTCGCGCGGCGCGAGAAATTCATCTTGAAGGAGGACCGCGTCTTCCTGAAGCTGGTGTCCGGGCCGCATGGGCCGAGACAGGTCTTTCGTACCGACGTGGTTGTCAAGGAAGGGGTCGAGACATGATCGCTGTCATCTTCGAGGTGGAGCCGGCGGAAGGCAAGCGCGATGCCTATCTCGGCATCGCCGCCGAGCTTAAGCCGCTGCTCGAGAGCATCGACGGCTTCATCTCGGTCGAGCGCTTCCAGAGCCTGACCGATCCCAGGCGGGTGCTGTCGCTGTCCTTCTGGCGCGACGAGGAAGCGGTGAAAGCCTGGCGCAACACCGAGGAGCACCGGCAGGCGCAGAAAGCCGGGCGCGGCGGCATCTTTGCCGGCTACCGTCTGCGCATCGCCCATGTCATGCGCGACTATGGGATGGAGGAAAGGGCCGAGGCGCCGCAGGATAGCCGCGAGGTGAATGGGTAGGCTCCCCCTTCTCCCCTTGTGGGAGAAGGTGGATCGGCGCGCAAGCGCCGAGACGGATGAGGGGTGGTCCAGCGGAGTGAGACGCTTGCTTTCCCTGGAGCACCCCTCATCCGTCGCCTTCGGCGACACCTTCTCCCACAAGGGGAGAAGGGGAGCGCCGGCGCTACGCATTGCCGATCAGCACGCCCGCCCCGAACACCAGCGCGCCGCCCAGCACCACCTGGAAGGCGGCGCGCCAGAAGGGGGTCTGCATGTAGCGGTTCTGAACGAAAGCAATCGCCCAGAGCTCGAAGAACACCACCACGGCCGCCACGGCAGTGGCCGTCCAGAAATGCGGGATCAGATAGGGCAGCGCGTGGCCGAGACCGCCCAGCGAAGTCATCAGGCCGACGGTCAGCCCGCGCTTGAGCGGCGAGCCGCGCCCCGACAGCTTGCCGTCGTCGGAGGCGACCTCGGTGAAACCCATCGAGATGCCGGCGCCGATCGAGGCGGCGAGGCCGACCAGGAGCGTCTGCCAGGTGTCGTGCGTGGCGAACGCCGCGGCGAAGATCGGCGCCAGCGTCGACACAGAGCCGTCCATCAGCCCGGCCAGCCCGGGCTGCACATAGGTGAGGATGAACTGGCGCTGCTCGGCCGTCGCCTCCTCCACCTTGACGGTTCCCGGCACATGCTGCTGTTCCAATTCATGGGCCGAGCTTTCATGACCCTGCTCGGCCGCGGCGAGGTCATTGAGCAGCTTGCGCGTCGAGGCATCGGTGGTGCGCTTGGCCGCCTCGACATAGAAGCGATAGGCCTGCCGCTCCATTTCCTCGGCCTGCCGCCGCACATGCTCGATGCCGAGCGGCCTCACCAGCCAGTCCGGCTTGCGCTCGAAATAGCCTTTCACATGCTCGCGTCGGATCAGCGGGATGCGCTCGCCGAAGCGCTTGCGGTGAAGCTCGATGAGCGAATCGCGATGGCCGTCCTCTTCCTCGGCCATCGCCTCGAAAACTTTTGCCGATTGCGGAAAGTCCTGCGCCAGGCCATCGGCATAAGCGCGGTAGATGCGTCCGTCATCCTCCTCGGAGGAGATCGCCAGCGCCAGGATCTCCTGCTCCGAAAGCGAATCGAAGGAACGGCGGCCGAAGCCGAAAACACGGGAAAGCATGATGGGATCACTCTACTTTAGAATTGTTCTAAACTAGGATCTTGGCAGCCGAAGGTCAATTGCCAACGGCGCGGGCTGCGGGCACGCGAATGCTGATCCCGCGGAGATCAAACCCTTCATTATTGCCGAATGTTTGCCTATATAACTGACCGCCACCGAAATTGAAGGACGCCCGGCATGACGGACAAGAAGCCCCCGCACGCATTTGACGCCAAGCCGGTTCTCGATCTCATCGCCAGCATCGAGGCCGACCTGCAGCGCCTGAAAGGTCTTGTCGAGGAACAGCTCGATAAATTCGACCCGGCCAACCCGCACAACAAGACGCCGGACGGCAAGCTGACCGAGGAAGGCGCCGAGTGCTGCTACCGCATGTTCGACGAAGGCAAGTCGCGCTACACGGTTTCGCAGCAGATGAAGATATCCTTCGCCGCCGCCACCCACCGCTTCAACTCCTGGCGCAAGCTGGGCGGCAGCAAAAGGACGAAGACGCTGCTGGGGTGAACCTGCGCTTTCGTCATCCTCGGGCTTGACCCGAGGATCCATGCCGTGACTTCTGCCGTAGAATGCGGCGGTGCAGAACAATCGTTCCAAATTCGCTGTAAAGGCGACCCAATTCTGGTCCGCTTTCGCGCGTCACGGACGTCACGGCATGGATTCCAGGGTCTGCGCGCGTCGCTCCGCTCCTTGCTCCGCCCTGGAATGACGAAGGTGACAGCCGCTGGCGCATCTTCCAAAACCTTGTCTCCATGACATTTTTTCGTTGGCGCGACGCCTCGGTTTGCGTGCACCATGACGGGGCTCATCCCGCGAGGCCCATCATGCTCACATTGCCCGGCATATCCGACATCCGCGCCGCCGCCGACCGGCTTTCCGGCCTGATCGTCGAAACGACGCTGATCGAATCGCCCGAGCTCAACAAGCGCTATGGCGGCCGCATTCTGTTCAAGCCCGAGACGCTGCAGCGAACCGGCTCCTTCAAGATTCGCGGCGCCTATAACAAGCTGTCTACCCTGAGCGAGGAAGAGCGCGGCCGGGGCGTCGTCGCCTTCTCCTCCGGCAACCACGCGCAAGGGGTAGCGGCCTCGGCCGCCATGTTCGGCGTCAAGGCGGTGATCGCCATGCCGGCCGATGCGCCGGCGCTCAAGATCGGCAATGTCCGCAAGATGGGCGCCGAAGTGGTGCCGTTCGATCGCTACAAGGACGACCGCATGACGGTCGTTCGCCCCTATATCGAAAAGGGCATGGCGCTGGTGCCACCCTTCGACGATCCGGCGATCATCGCCGGCCAGGGCACGATCGGCCTGGAACTGATCAAGCAGGCGAAAGCGCTTGGCGTGGCCCTCGACGCCGTCGTCGTTCCTTGCGGCGGCGGCGGCCTGTCGAGCGGCATCTCCGTAGCCGTCAAGGACGCTTCGCCGAGCACGCAAGTCTGGGCCGTCGAGCCCCAGCATTTCGACGACACGCGCCGCTCACTGGCCAAGGGCGAGCGGGTCGCGAACGAGCCCGGCCACAGCTCGATCTGCGATGCGCTGCTCACCGCCGAGCCGGGCGCCATCACCTTCGAGATCAACCGCCGGAATCTCGCCGGCGCCATCGCCGTCTCCGACAAGGCCGCCGCCCAGGCGATGCGTGACGCCATGGCTTATCTCAAGCTGGTGGTCGAGCCCGGCGGCTGCGTCTCTTTTGCCGCGCTCTCATCCGGCGAGATCGACCTTGCCGGCAAATGCGTTGCCGTGGTGCTCTCCGGCGGCAATGTCGATTTCGGCACCTATGCGGAGATCATGGCGGCGGCTTAGAGGCGCGGCCTGCACGCGAGAATCGTTGTGATCCTTCGCGCCCCCCTCTGTCCTGCCGGACATCTCCCCCACAAGGGGGGAGATTGGCAGTTTCGGCGCCTCGCCCATCTCTGCAACGTTTGAGGTTGGCGACGGTCGGCGAGGCGTCCGATCTCCCCCTTGTGGGGAGATGGCCAGCAGGCCAGAGGGGGCGCTGTCCCGCCAGCCTTAGGCTTTTGTGCGCAAGATTTTCCGTGATTTCAATCCAGCGTGCGCCTGAACCGCACCAGCGCTACGCCGGCAAACAATGCCACGAACACGACCAGCCAGCCGACTTCCGTCGCCACCGCCGGCAGCTCCGCCCCCTTCAGCATGACGGCGCGGGTGATGCGCAAAAAATGCGTCAGCGGGAAGATCTCGCCAAAGGTCTGCGCCCAGCCCGGCATGCCGCGATAGGGGAACATGAAGCCCGACAGCATGATCGAGGGCAGGAAGAAGAAGAAGGTGAGCTGCAGCGCCTGCATCTGCGTGCGCGCGATCGTCGAGATCGTGTAGCCGAGCAGCACCAGCGACAGCACGAACACCAGCACGGTGGACAGCAGCAGCGACAGCGACCCCATGAAGGGAATGGCAAACAGCAGCTTCGCTGCCGCCAGCACCACCACCACCTGCACCGCGCCCACCACCAGGTAGGGCAGCACCTTGCCCATCATGATCTCGAGCGGGCTCGACGGCATGGCCAGCAGGTTTTCCATCGTGCCGCGCTCGGTCTCGCGCGTCAGCGCGATCGAGGTCATCATCACCATCGTCATCTGCAGGATGATGCCGAGCAGGCCGGGCACGATGTTGTATTGCGAGATGCCTTCGGGATTGTAGCGCCGGTGCACGACGACATCGAGCTGGCCGCGCGCCGCCTCCTTGGCCGTTTCCTCGGTGCCCTGCGCCCTGAGCAGCGCCTGGCCTGCCACGGTGCTCAGCGTCGAGATCGCGCCGCTGGCCACCGCCGGGTCGGTGGCGTCGGCCTCGATCAGGATCTGCGGATTGTCGCCGCGCTCGACGCGGCGGGCGAAATCGGCGGGGATGGTGACGACGAAGGAGACGTCGCCACGCGCCATCAGGAACTCGGCTTCCGCCGCACTTTGCGCGACATGGTCGAAGCGGTAGTAGCCGGTGGTCTGCAGCGCCGAGACCATCGCCCTCGTGTAGGGGTCGCTGCTGGTCGCCACCAGCGCGGCCGGCAGGCTCTTCGGGTCGTTGTTGATCGCATAGCCGAACAGCACCAGCTGGATCAGCGGCACCCCCAGCATCATGGCGAAGGTGATGCGGTCGCGCCGCATCTGGATGAATTCCTTGATGAGCAGCGCGCCCAACCTGGCGAAGGAGAAGACCGCTTTCATGCCATATTGTCCTTCGAGCCGGCCATGAACTGGATGAACACATCCTCGAGGCTGGTCTCGCCTGGCTTCACGGTGACGCCCTTGTGTTCCTTCTCGATGTCGGCCAGCGCCTTTTCGAGCGCCGCCTTGTCGGAGCCGACGACATGCAGCGTCGCGCCGAACGGCGCCACCTGGTCGACGCCGGGCCTGCCCTGCAGCGCCTCGGCCACCTGGTCGAGCCGCGGCCCCTGCAAGACGAAAGTGGTCAGCCCGGCATTCTTCACCACCTCGTCCACAGTGCCGGTGGCGAGCATCTTGCCGTAGGAGATGTAGCTGATGCGGTGGCAGCGCTCGGCCTCATCCATGTAGTGGGTGGAGACGAGCACGGTCAGCCCGCCGCCGGCAAGGCGATGGATCTCGTCCCAGAACTCGCGCCGGGCCTTCGGATCGACGCCGGCCGTCGGCTCGTCGAGCAGCAGCAGCTTCGGCTCGTGCATGATGCAGGCGGCCAAAGCCAACCGCTGCTTCCAGCCGCCGGAAAGCGTGCCGGCCAGCTGGTTGCGGCGGCTGGCCAGGCCGAGATCCTGAAGCGTGCGCGAGACATACTCCTCGACCGGCCTCAGCCGGTAGAGCCGCGCCACGAATTCGAGGTTCTCGCCGATCGTCAGATCCTCGTAGAATGAGAATTTCTGCGTCATGTAGCCGACTTCGCGCTTGATCTTGAGCGCGTCGTTGCGGATGTCGAAGCCCAGCACCGTGCCGTCGCCTTCGTCCGGCGTCAAAAGCCCGCACATGATACGGATGGTCGTCGTCTTGCCCGAGCCGTTCGGCCCGAGGAAGCCGACGATCTCGCCTTCGGCGACCGTCATCGTCACATGGTCGACGACGGTCTTGTCGCCGAAGCGCTTGACCAGGCCGCGAACGTCTATGGCGTTCATTGCCCGAGATCCGCAAGATCAACATCGACGATCTGGCCGGGCTGCAGCGGTCCCGCATCGCCCTCCGGCCGCGCCTCGACGAGATAGACCAGCTTCTGCCGGTTCTCCAGCGAGTAGATCACCGGCGGCGTGAATTCGGGGTCGGGCGAGACATAGCTGACGCGTGCCTTCAGTCCCGTCCCGCAGCCGTCGCAACGGACGTTGAGCTCGGTGCCGACCTTGACCGCCGAGAACGCGCTTTCGGGCACATAGACGCTGAGCTTCACGGCGCCGTCCGGCAGCATCGAGATCACCGGCGCGGTCGGCCCGGCTGTGTCGCCTGGATTGCGGATGACGTCGTTGACGCGGCCAGGCGAGGGCGCCGCCAGCACCCGCTTCGACAGCCGCCACTCGGCCTGCTCCAGGGTCGACCGCGCCTGCTTGACCTGGTTGTCGGCGGCCTTGATGGTCTCGGCCCGCGCCGGCAGATTGCCGACGGCGAGATTGGCTTCCGCCTGGCCGACCTGGGCATTGGCGGTCTCCAGCGAAGCCGAGGCGGTGTCGTAATCGGCCTGGGTGCCGGTGCCGCGCTTGTAGAGGTCGCTGGCGCGGTCGTATTTGCGCTTGGCGTCGGCCGCCTGGGCTTTGGCCATGTCGACCTCGGCCTTGAGCACGGCGATTTCCTCGGGGCGCTTGCCGACCTGAAGGTCGGCAAGCTGCGCCTGTGCCTGCGCAAGTGCTGCTTTAGCCTGCGCAACCTCGATCTTGGCGTCGGCGTCTTCGAGCGTCGCCACCGCCATGCCGTTCTCAACGCGGTCGCCGCGCCGAACCGTCACCGTCGCCACCTGGGCTACTTCGATCGGCGCCATCAGCACATATTCGCCTTCGACATAGCCGACGGCCAAAGGTGCGGCCGGCGCGCAGGCGCCGAACAATTGGGCCGCGAGCGGCAGCGAACAAAGAAAGCTCATGATTTGCCCTTCTTGCCGGCGCCCCCCCGCGCGGCCAGCATTGCCCTGAGGTTGTCGGTTGCGACCGCCACCACCTTGGCAGCCTCTTCATTGCCGATGTCGTGCCAGCCCATCCGGCGCATCACCGCCTCGCGGCCGATGCGGAAATAGATGACCTGGCCAATCATGGTGAAGACGGTGAGCTTGGTCGCTTCGCTCTCGGCCGGCTCGCCGGTCGCGTGTTCCCAGACCTGGCACAGCCGCCGGTGCGTCGGCTCGAACACGCCGGCATAGATGCGGTCGAGCGCGGCCGTCGGATGCGAGAGCTCGCGAAGTACGAATTGTACGATCTCGCCGGCCTGCGGACTGGCCACGACGAAACCCACCATCCGCTCGAGCGCCGCGAAAAGCTGCGCCTGGGCTGCTTCCGGGTCCAGGGGAGCCGCCGTTGCTTGCACGCCGCCCAGCGCCTGGCCGGCAATCCCCTGGATGGTGTCGACGATGAAGTCGGCGGCGGCGGCGCGCAGGCCCTCCTTGCCGCCGAAATGATACGCGATGGAGCCGATATTGGCCTTGGCCTCGGCCGCGATCTCCCGCGTCGAGGTGCCGTCGAAACCTTGCCGCCCGAACAGCCTAAGCGCCGCGTGGACAAGCGCCGCGCGCGTTTGATCGGCGGTGCCGACCTCGCGCTGTGGCCTTCTTGCGATTGATCGTTTGTTCATGCCTACACTTTAATCAATCGATTGATTAAAGTCAAATTTGACTCCGGCTCGGCTTGCCTTCCCGACCCTCACAGGCTTTAGTGCCCGGCCATGAGCAAGGAAGTCGAGCGCAAATTCCTGGTCTCCAGTCCCGCCTGGCGCGATGAGGTCGAGGCGAAAATCCGCATTCGTCAATTCTATGTCGCCGCGCAGCCCGGCCGCACGGTGCGGGTGCGCATCAGCGACGGGCGCTCAGCCAAGCTGACGCTGAAGTTTGGCGACAGGGCGCGCGAGCGCGACGAATTCGAATATTCGATCCCGCTTGCCGAGGCCGAGGAATTGATGGCGTTCGCCGTCGGACGTGTCATCGAGAAGACACGCCACCATGTTAGACACCGCGGCTATCTCTATGAAGTCGATGTTTTCGGCGGCGAGCTCGCGGAGCTGGTGATCGCGGAGCTGGAGACGCCGGAGGACGTATCTGACGAAATGCTGCCCGACTGGCTCGGTCGCGAGGTCACCGGCGAGTCGAGGTTTTACAACGCGTCGCTGGCCCTCGGGGGGATTCCGGAGATCGCCGCATGAGCTTCCGCATCGATCCGCGCTTGCCGCTGACCGGCGAGGTCAGGCGCATATTGGCCGACGAGATCGGCAAGGCAGTCGCTCATCTCGAGATGGCGCGCGAGAAACCGGAGCAGGGACTGCACAAATGCCGCAAACGGCTGAAAAGCGTGCGCGCCTTGCTACGCCTGGTTCGTTCCGGGAACGAACCGTTCTGCCAAACCGAGAACGAATGTTATAAGCAGGTGTCGGCGCTGCTGGCCGGCCCACGCGAGGCGACCGCCTTGATCGAGACCGTCGACCGCTTGGCCGATGCCTTTCCGGAACAATCGGCAGGCGGCGGTCTCGACCTCGTGCGCGAGCGGCTGGTGCTGCGACAGCACGAGCTCCACGCCGGTCCGAGCCTCGACGCGGCCATCAATGCGGCGATCGCCGCATGCCGGGAAGGCCTGGAGCGCATCGACAGGCTGACTTTGCCCAATCAGCCGGAACAGGCGGCCGATATATTGGCCGACGGCGCCCGCGCCACTTTGCGGCGGGCGAAGAAGGCGCTGGACAAGGCGGAATCACGCGGCGCGGCCGACGATTTTCACGACCTGCGCAAGGCGGCAAAGACCCACGCCATGCATCTGTCGCTGCTCGGCCGCCTGTGGCCCACGCCGATCAAGGCGCGCCGCAAGGCGGTCGACAGGCTCGGCGAGCAGCTCGGCGAATTGCACGACGTCTTCGTCATCAGCGCCCTACTCGACGCCGAAGGCGAGCCGCTCGGCCCCGCCGACGAGACGAAGCTTCTGCGCAAGCTGCTGAAACGTGCCGAAAAGAGCCTGGCCAAGGCCTGCCTTGCCGATGCCGCCGAGCTGTTCGGCGACAGCCCCAAGCGCTCGGCCAGGAGATTGGCCCGCAAGGCGCGCGATGATCTCGCCGGACCGCAGGAAGAAGCAAAGGCGGCTTAGCGCGGCGTGTCCCCTTCTCCCCTTGTGGGAGAAGGTGGCCGCGAAGCGGCCGGATGAGGGGTGCTCCAGGGAACGAGGCGTTGGCGATTGCGGCTTTGGACGAGCGCTTCGGCCAAGCTGGAACACCCCTCATCCGGCTCGGCGCTGCGCGCCGATCCACCTTCTCCCACAAGGGGAGAAGGAGAAGGCGCTACGCCGGCAGCGCTCGTTTCTCCTTCGCCGCCCTGGCGCCCGCATCCCTCGGATGCGGCCCGATCGGCATGATCGCCGGAAACGGCGTCGCGCCGAAGGCGAAGGTCCATTTGTAGCCGGTGAGCTGGTCCTCGGGCGTGGTGTGCTGGTCGTGATGGGCGAGCAGCCTGGCGCGTTCGGCGAGCTCTTCGGCCTCGCGACGCAGCATTTCCGCCGTTTGCGGCCGCATGCGCCTGGAAAAGCTGATGAAGGTCGCGGCCTGCTCCATATGGCCGATCGCCCAGCCGATAAAGTTCTTGTTGGTCATCTCGAAATGCGGCTTCAGCGGCCCCTCGAAATCCCACTGGATCGGCGCGTCGACCAGTAGCCTTGCCGACAGGCCGCGCCCCAGGGCCACCAGCCCGAGCTCCTCGAGGTCGCGCAAATAGAGGAACATCGAAGCTTCGCCCAGGCCTTGCGAGCGCATGATGCCTTCGGGCGTGAACTTCTCCGACAGCATGACGAAGACGAAGAGCAGCGCCGGCCGCGCCGCCAGCCGGCGCTCGATCTCCGGCGCGATGCGGTTGGCCGGCCCCGGCCCACGGTTCATCGCGCCGAGCACGTTCTCCAGCTCGACATCGGCGGCGGCGCAGATCTCCGTCAGCCGGTCGAGCTTGCAGTTCTTCTCATGGAAGATGCGCTTCACCGTCGGCTCGGAAACGCCCATGCGCTCGGCGAGCATTCGGTAGGTCAGGCCCTTGGCCTTCAGCGTCCGTTTCAGCGCCTCGAAGATCGGACCGTTCATGGAATGCACCTCATTCGCGCGAATTCGTATTGAACTGCGATACTAGTCTCGTTCCGGCTTCCAGGAAAGTATCGAAAATCCTAGCTCTCTGCCGTCATCACAGGAGAGCACCCATGAAACACCTCGTCGCTTCAACCGTCTTCGCCGCCATCTCCGTGTCCGCCGTGCAGGCCGGCGAGCTCTGGCGCGCCACCGGCTTCGAGCAGCCGGAATCCGCGCTTGTCGATGCCGCCCACAACCGCATCATCGTCTCCAACATCGTCGGCAATCCCGGCGCGGCGGACGGCAATGGCTATTTGTCGCTGCTGTCGATGGACGGCAAGGTCATTTCTCGTCACTGGTTGGAGGGCTTGGACGCGCCCAAGGGCATGGCGATCGCCGGCGGCAGGCTCTACGCCGCCGATATCACCAAGGTCCGCGTCGTCGATCTCGCCAGCGGCAGGCTTGTCGAGACCGTCGATGTGCCCGGCGCCGTTTTTCTCAACGACATGACCGCCGACAGTGCCGGCAAGGTCTATGTCAGCGACATGCTGGCCGACACGATCTACCGCATCGACGGCGACAGGCCGGAGCTGTTCGTCAGGGATGCGCTGCTCGCCTCGCCGAATGGCGTGTTCGCCGATGGCGGCAGGCTGATCGTCGCGTCCTGGGGTAAGGGCATCAACAGGACCGATTTCAGCACCGCCGAGCCCGGCGGCCTGCTGTCGGTCGACCTTGCCACGAAGAAGATCACGCCGCTGCCCGGGGCCCAAAAATTCGCCGATCTCGATGGCGTCATCGCCATTGGCGACACCATCTACGCCACCGCCTACATGACCGGCACGCTCTACAGCTACAAGCCCGGCGGCGCGCCGACGGTGGTAGCGCAGTTCAAGCCGGGCAGCGCCGATATCGGCACGGACGGTAATGCGACCATCTATATGCCGTTGATGGGCGAGGGCGAGGTCGCGGCGCTGTCAATGGATTAAGCATGTCGTGGCGGAGAGCATTGCAACGCCGGCGGGACAGCGTTTCGCATCTCGGCACTCAGCGATGAGGCGAGCTTTTCGCCTCGCCGCTCGATATTGGACCGCCATGTCGGTGCGGCTGCCATCTGGTTTCGCCACCCGCTCCGGACTATTCGGCGGCAACCCTCATGTGAGCAAAGCCGTGAACACATCCAGCCTGAACGGCGCCGTTTCACCGACGATCCCGGTGCTCGTCTGCGCGCTGGCGATCTTCCTGCTGTCGGGCATGGATGCGGCGATGAAGTCGCTGGTCATCGCGGTCGGCGTCTACAATACGGTGCTATGGCGCAGCATGGTCGCGATCGTGGTCGCGGGCGCGGCCTGGTCGATGGGGCCGCGCTCGAAACCGACCCTCCCGGTGCTCGGTCTGCATGCGCTGCGCGCCGTCATTGTCGGCACCGTCCTAGTCTCGTTCTTCTGGGGTCTCGCCAGGCTGCCGCTCGCCGAAGCCATAGGCCTGAGCTTCGTCGCGCCTTTGTTTGCACTTTTCCTCGCCGCATTGCTGCTGGGCGAGCGCATAAGGCGGCAGGCGGTGTGGGCGTCGCTGGCCGGCATCGCGGGCGTCTTGATCATACTGGCCGGCCAGTTCGGGCAGGCAGGCCATTCGCAGGATGCGCTTTGGGGTACGGTCGCCGTGCTCGTATCGACGGTCTTCTACGGTTACAATCTGATCCTCGCTCGACGACAGGCACTTCTGGCCAAGCCGGTCGAGATCATGCTGTTCCAGAATATCTTCGTCGGGATCATCCTTGGTTGCGCGGCGCCCTGGCTTGCGATCGCGCTGCCGAGAGAACTTTGGCTCCCCTTGGCAGGCGTTGCGATGCTGTCGCTTGCCGGCCAGTTCCTGATGAGTTGGTCCTACGCCCGCGCCGAAGCGCAATATCTCATCCCGACAGAATACTCGGCCTTCATCTGGGCGATCGCGCTCGGCTGGTTCTTCTTCGGCGAGAAGGTGGCCTGGACCACGCTGGCGGGCGCATGTCTCATCGTCGCCGGCTGCCTGATCGCCGCACGGGCCAGCCCCAAGCTTGCCGAGCCGATCGAAGCGACCGTTTGAGCAGGGCGCCTACGCCGTCTCCGCTTTTCCGCCCAGCTGCGCCCGCGCGTCACGGATCGAGGCTGCATAGGTCACCAGCGGCCGCTTGACGCCATGGCTTATCAGGGTGCGCCTGACTTGCGACGAGGCGCCCGCGATGATGAAGCGTCCTCCGGCGCGCCTTGCGTTGTTCGCCGTGCTTTCGATGACGTTTGCCGCGGTCGAATCGAGGAAGGGCACAGCCGAGCAATCGAGGATGAAGTTCCTGTGCTGGTCGGCGATACGGTCCAGCACGGTCGCGATCGTTGCCGCAGCGCCGAAGAAGAACGCCCCCGATATGCGATAGATGACGGTATCCGGATCGGTGGCGGCGGCGAGGTCATAGGCAACGCGCCCGCCATTTGCGGCGTCGGCGCGGTCCTCCGTCACCGGCGGGACATGTGCCTCCACCTCGACCGAACGCGCCATCCGCCCGATGAACAGCAGAGCGCCCAGCGCAAAGCCGACCACGATGCCGGCAGTGAGGTCGCGGAAGATGACGAGTCCGAAGGTAACCAGAAGCACCAGGGCGTCGCCCCAGGACGATCGGATCAGCGCCAGGAAGGCGGGCTTCTCCACCATGTTCCAGGCCACCGTGGCCAGCACCCCGGCAAGCGCCGCCAGCGGGATGTAGCTGGCAAGCGGCGCAGCCACCAGCATGAACAGCAGCAGGAAGGCGGAATGGAATATTCCCGACAACGGTCCATGCGCGCCCGCGCGGATGTTGGTCGCCGTGCGCGCGATCAGTCCAGTCACGCAGATCCCGCCGAACAGCGCCGAGCCGATATTGGCGATGCCCTGTGCCACCAGTTCGCAGTTGGAGCGGTGCCGTCGTCCGGTCATACCGTCCGCGACCACGGCGGAAAGCAGCGATTCGATTGCTCCGAGCAGAGCGAAGGAAATTGCGTCGGGCACCACGGAGACGAGCTTCTGCGCATCCAGCGCCGGAAGAGCCGGATCCGGCAACATCCGCGGAATGCCACCGAATTGCGTTCCGATCGTCTCTACGGGAAGACCGAGAAGCGTCGTCGCCAGCGAGGCCGCCGCCACCGCGATCAGGAGGCCCGGCCACGAAGGGCGCCAGCGCTTCATGGCCACGATGATCCCTATCGTCAGCGCGGCGAGCGCAATGGCCGCCGGGTTTGCCGTTCGGGCCGCCTTGCCGAGCGCGATAAGCCGCGGCAGCAGGTCGCCTGGCTCCTTGCCCGGCAGCGTCAGGCCGAACAGGTCGTGCAACTGGCTGGACAGGATGATGACGGCGATGCCCGCGGTGAAACCCACCGTCACCGGATACGGAATGAACTTCACATAGGCGCCGAGCCTCAGATAGCCGGCCGCGAGCAGGAAGACGCCGGCCATGAGCATTGCCAGGATCAGCCCGTCGACACCGTGCCGGTCGACCGTCGAGGCCACGACCACGATGAAGGCGCCAGCGGGCCCGCCGATCTGGAAACGGCTGCCGCCAAGCGCGCCGACTATGAAACCGCCGATGATCGCCGTAAACAGTCCGCGCTCGGGCTCCACATGCGAGGCGATCGCGATCGCCATCGACAGCGGCAACGCCACGATGGCGACCGTCAGGCCGGCGATCACATCGGCCCTCAGCTGCTTGAGGTGGTAGCCCTCGCGCAGCACCGTCACCAGCTTTGGTGTAAACAGCTCGGCGAAGGTCGGCCGTGCTTGGTGGTGAATTGCCCGCCCCGCCTGATCCATGAACTGCTTCCGCTCCACAGGGCGGCGGGATCGTCGGCTGGATGTCGGCGGTCGCCGTCGCGATAAACCGTTGCGACGCCGCATCGCTGCCCGAAAACCGGCAACGGTTCCCGAGACGGACACGGTCGCGGCTCAGCCCTGCGGGTTCTGCGCCACGGTGGCCTTGAGGCGCACGCCCCTGCCGCCGCGTTCGCTGGTCTGGTTCTCGCCGATCAATTCCACCCCGGCCTCATCGAGGGCATGGATGACCTTCATCAGCGTGTCGACGACGCCTCGCACAACGCCCTCGCTCGCTTCCATGCGCTGTATCGTCGGAAGCGAGACGCCGGCGCGCTCGGCAAGCGTTCGCTGGTCGATACCGGCCAACGCCCTTGCGGCGCGCATCTGCGCAGCAGTGATCATCGGCCAGAACCTTTGTCTGAGTCTGCGATACCAATGGATAATACAATCATAGTGATGTTTCAAGTATCATCTAATATGGGTGAGACATTGGTTATTCGCTATCCTTGACGACTTTGCGTCGCTGCAGCAGCCGCGCCGCAAGCCAGCACAGCATGGCCCAGGCAAAACCTGCGCACCAGCCGGCAAGCACATCGGACGGCCAGTGCACCCCGAGATAGACGCGGCTGGCGCCGACCAGCACGGTGGTGAGCAAGGCGAGGCAAAGCACGAAGACTTTCGTCCTGCGGTCCGGCAGGAAGCGGGCCGCCAGGGAACCGAGCGTCAGATAGGTCACCGCCGACAGCATCGCGTGGCCGCTCGGAAAGGACAGCGACGTCTCGTTGACGAGATGCGAGACGAGATCGGGCCGCGGCCGGTCGACCTCGAGCTTGAGCAGGCTCGAAAGCACTTGCCCGCCGGCGACGGCCGCGAACATGAACAGGGCTGTCGAGGGCCTGCGGATCAGGAGCAGATAGGCGATCGTCGCCGTCGTGATCAGCGCCAGCACGGCCGTGCTGCCCAGCGCGGTGATGTCGCGCACCGCGCCCTCCAGCCAAAGCGGGCCGATCGGGCTATCCGGCTGCCCGGCGCGGCGGAAGGCGAGCAGGATCTCCGTATCGAAGGTATGCGGCGTCGTGGCGCGCGCCACCTCCATGAGTTCCACCAGGCCCCACAGCCCGCCGGCGATCACCAGCCCAGCCAGCAGCACCGGGAATTCCAACCTGTTGAGGAGCGCGTTGGCGGTCGATTTCATTCGAGCCCTCAGGTCCAGCTACAGCCGCTGCATATAGGGCCCGAGCGTGATCAGCGCGACCGCGGCGATCGCCAGCACCATGCCGATCGCCTGCAAGGCATTGAGCCGTTCGCCGAAGAAGGCGAGCGCCACGACATTGACCGCGACGAGCTGGATCACCGCCGACAGGCTGAACGATACCGACATGCCGAACTCGCGCACCAGTCTCAGCATGATCAGATTGCCGGCCGAGTAGAGCGCCAGCGTCAAAAGGAGCTTGGCCAAGCTCGGCGCCATCCCCCATTGCTTGGCCGCCGTCGCCGCCAGCAGGAATATCACGGTCGAAATGCCGAGCTGCGCCAGTCCCCAGAAACTCACCTTGCCGTCCCTTTTTTGAAGCGCCGTCGTCACGCCGGCCAGCCCTTGTTTCCGAAGCGGGCGATGCCGTCAAGCTGACCGCAGCGAAGCGCGGGCGCTCAAGGGACTGAAGCCGGGTGTCGCAAAAGCCGCCGCGAGCCGGCAAACAACTATTGCGGTTCTATCACGGCAGTGTCACGAAAATGTGATCGGCGCGCTTTAGGGGTCGAAAGGTCAAAATCCCCAGCCACTCAGAAGCCAGAGGACAAACTCATGACCGTGACCCCTGAGACCCGTTTCCGGACCAGCCAGCTCGAGGAAAATGACGGCCCGCCGGTCAACCCGACCGACAACAGCACCATGGGCGAGATCATCGCCGCGCGTTTCTCGCGCCGCGGCTTTCTCATGGGTTCGCTGGCCGTGTCGGCCATCGCCGCCACCGTCAGCCCGCTGGCGCTGATTGCGGCCGACGAGGCGCGCGCCGCTGAGGCTTCGGCCTTCAAGTTCGACGAGCTCGAAGCCGGCATCGACGACAAGCACCATGTCGCGCCCGGCTATGACGCCGACGTGCTGTTGCGCTGGGGCGATCCGCTGTTTGCCGATTCCCCCGACTTCGATCCGCTGAAGCAGTCGGCCGAAGCCCAGGCAAGACAGTTCGGCTACAACAACGACTATGTCGGCTATATTCCGATCGACGGCTCGGCCGAGCACGGCCTTCTGGTCGTCAACCACGAATACACCAATCCGCATCTGATGTTCCCCGGCATCGTCTCGGTCGTCGAGAAGGACGGCAAGAAGAAGGCCGAGGTGGCGCCGCTCTCGAAGGAGCAGGTCGATGTCGAGATGGCCGCGCATGGCGGCACCATCGTCGAGATCCGCAAGCAGGACGGGAAGTGGCAGGTGGTGCGCGACGGCAAGCTCAACCGCCGCATCATGTCGACCACCGAGATGGCGCTGTCCGGCCCGGTCGCCGGCCATGACCGCGTCAAGACCAATGCCGATCCGTCCGGCACCAAGGTCTTCGGCACGCTCAACAACTGCGCCGGCGGCGTCACGCCCTGGGGCACCTATGTGATGGCCGAGGAGAACATCCACGGCTATTTCTCGGGCGAATTGCCGGAAGGCCACAGGGAAGCCGCTAATTACAAGCGCCTCGGCATTCCGGAAGGCGCTTATGAGTGGGGCGCGCATTACGATCGCTTCAATCTTGCCAAGGAGCCGAACGAGCCCAATCGCTTCGGCTGGATCGTCGAGGTCGACGTCAACGATCCGAACTCGACCCCGAAGAAGCGCACCGCCATGGGGCGCTTCAAGCATGAGGGCGCCGAATCGATCGTCGCCAAGGACGGCCGCGTCGTCTTCTATCTCGGCGACGACGAGCGCTTCGACTATGTCTACAAATTCGTCACCAAGGGCATTTTCAACCCGAACGACCGCGCCGCCAACTTGGACCTGCTCGATGACGGCACGTTGCATGTGGCCAAATTCGCCGAGGACGGCTCGGTCGAATGGATGCCGATCGTTTTCGGTCAAGGCCCGCTGACGGCGGAGAACGGTTTTGCTTCCCAGGCCGACGTTCTCATCGAAACGCGCCGCGCCGCCGACCTGCTCGGCGCCACCAAGATGGACCGGCCGGAGGACATCCAGCCCAATGCCGGCAACGGCAAGGTCTATGTCATGCTGACCAACAATTCCAAGCGCAAGGCCGAGCAGGTCGACGCCGCCAATCCGCGCGCCGAGAACGCTTTCGGCCACATCATCGAGATCGTCGAGGATGGCGGCGACTTCGCCGCCACCAAAGGCAAATGGGAAGTGCTGTTGAAATGCGGCGATCCGTCCGTTGCCGATGTCGGCGCCACTTTCTCGACCGCGACCACCGCCCATGGCTGGTTCGGCATGCCGGACAATTGCGCCGTCGATTCGGCCGGGCGCCTGTGGGTCGCCACCGACGGCCAGGGCCCGAAGGCCACCGGCCGCACCGACGGTCTCTGGGCGGTCGATACCGAGGGCGCCGCGCGGGCAACGTCGAAACTGTTCTTCCGCGTGCCGATCGGCGCCGAAATGTGCGGCCCGCTATTCGCGCCGGATGACCAGACAGCTTTCGTCGCCGTGCAGCACCCGGGCGACGGTGGCGAGGACTGGGAAGGTTTTGGCCGCCCATCCTATTACGAGGACCCGTCGACCCGCTGGCCGGACTTCAAGCCGGACATGCCGGTGCGGCCGTCCGTCGTTGCGATTACGAAGCAGGGCGGCGGCAAGATCGCCGTGTGACCTCTTGTAGCCGAGACGTCGAGAGGGAGGGTTTCGATCAAATCCTCCCTTTCGTCACTCCGCGCGTTGGACCATGGCCATGTTCATCTTGCTTCTCAAGCGGAAGCCGATGGACTCGTAAAGCCTGATCGCCGCAGCGTTGCTGTCATAGGCGTGCAGGTATGGAACGTCGCCGCGTGCCGCGATCCGTCCGGCCGCGAACACCGACAGCAGGCGGGCAAGGCCGCCGCCGCGGAAATCCGGATGCGTGCACACGCCGCTGAGTTCCGAGTATCCGGGCTGCTTCATGCGCTCGCCGGCCATTGCCGCCAGCCTGCCGTCGATCCTGATGCCCCAGAAATCGCCGAGGCTCAGCGCCTCCAGCGTGAAGGGACCGGGCCTGGTGAGCGAGGCGAGCGCCAGCATTTCCGCCGCGTCGTCGTTGGTCAGCTGCCAGATACGCCCGTCTGATGCCGTCGGCATAGGCGCTTCGGCGATCATCTGCACCAGCGGCGCTGCCGAGATCGCGGAGATTTCCGGCGGCAGGGCGATCTCATCCGCCTGAACCAGGATGGCTGTTTCGCCCGACGGGAGAAGCCCGGCCAGAGCTTGCAGGCTGTCCGCATCGTTGGCGGCAGTGGCAGCGAAAGGCACGATCGACGGACGATATCGCCTGGCAAGGTCGCCGCCTTCGGCGAAAGCCTGGTGCCGCGTGGCAAGCGCGCTCCAGATGGGGCGGTCGAGAACATGTTTCATGATGCGGCCAGCTTGGCGTTTTCGACGCGGCGATGGAGCGGTGTTGCGGCAAGACGATCCTCGATTGCCGCAAGCTGGCCGAGCAGCGGCCCGGAAAGATCGGCGCACAAATCCGCCACGGCATTCTCGATGCTCGGCCAGATCTCCCGCTTCGCCTGGTCGACCAGCCGCCGGCCGTTGCGGCTCAGCGAAACGATCCTGCGCCGCTGGTCGTCTTCCGAAGGGTTGACCTCGACCAGCCCCAGTTCGGCAAGCAGCGCCACACTGCGCGTCACGCCGGGCTGGGCGATGCCCAAGGATTGGGCCAGCTCGCCGACCGGCAGCGGGCCCAGCCTGTCGAGCGCGGCGAGCAGCGGGTACTGGCTCGACTGGATGCGCATGTCCAGGCGGTCGAGCACGCGCTGCGTGTCGGCCTGCAACTGCTCGCCTATACGCTTCATCCGGCTGCCGAGGCACAGAAAGCCGAGGGATCGGAGAACGTCTTCCATAGCAGCCTCGTCGCATATTGATAACTTGATATATAACAATGTATGGAAAATATCAAGCCGATCTTTCGCATGTCCGTTGCGGCAGCCGATGAGCGACAGCACCGCCTTCGGACGTTTGCCCTTCATTCGCGGTCAATTGCATCCTATATCGCGTTGACGCACGCGGCCCGCAGCGGTCGCCAGCGATTCGCGACCTGAGGGCGGCAGGTCATCCATTCTTGGCACGCGGAGCTCATGGCGCCCCTGCGCATCTATTTCGACAGGCTTCTCGATGCCGTGGCGCCCAAGGTCCCGCGACGCGACCTGACGGACGACGAACGCCTGGCGCTGGTGCGCCGTTACGGCGATTTCTCGCTCGCCTATTCGACGGCGGTGCAGCAGAAACTGTCCTATTTCAGCGATGGCGACGGCTACATCGCCTTCGGCACCAAGATGAGCCGTCATTTCGCGCTTGGCGATCCGGTGGCGGACCCGGCCGACCGTCCGGCCTATATCAAGCGCTTCGTCGAGGCCGCAGGCAGCCCCTGGTTCGTCCAGGTCGGCGCCGACACGGCCAAGGTGCTCGCCGGCCTCGGCTACCAGGTCAATCGCCTCGGCATCGACACCAGGCTGCCGCTGCCTGCGCATGATTTTTCCGGCAAGCGCAACGAGACCGTGCGCTATTCCGAGCGCTGGCTGACGAAGAAGGGTTTTACCCTCGCCGAGGACAAGGGCGACGGGCTGCAGGACGAGATCAAGCAGCTTTCCGCCGACTGGCGCAAGGAGCGCATCATCAAGCGCTGGGAAATGGGGTTCCTCAACCGCCGTTTTTCCGAAGAGATCGGCGCCGACATGCGGCGCTTCCTCCTGCACGGACCTGAAGGTCGGCTTCTCGCCATCCTCGATTTCGACCCGTTGTTTCGCGACGGCAAGGTCATCGGCTACACCACCTCCTTCAAGCGCAAACAGGTCGATGCGACGCCACATGCCGAGATCGGCCTGACCAAATTCGCCGTCGACCGCTTTCGCGAGGAGGGCGTCTCACAGGTGACGCTCGGCCTCTCGCCGCTGCTCGACATCGAGCCGAGCGGCTTCGCCGAATCGAGCTTCTGGCGCGGCACCTTCCAGCGCGCCTATAACTCGTCCTGGGTCAACCGCTCGCGCTTCAACCTGCAGGGCCAGGCGGCCTTCAAGCGCCGCTTCCACGGTGTCGAGGAGCCGACCTATATCGCGTTCCGCAAAGGAACCTTCGTGGAAATGCTGGGCCTGCTGCGGCTGATCAAGGCGGTTTAGAGCAGGCGCTTCCTCTCCCCACTTGGTCTACGCTATGCACATATCTTCTGTGACTGGCGTGACTGATCAGGCCGAAGCGTTGATTGCCACGTGGTTCCCCCAATCCGTCGCTGCTTCGCAGCGCCACCTTTCCCCCCTCCGGAGGGAAAGGAAGGG